>JANXQR010000837.1 GCA_025353435.1 Acidobacteriota bacterium
TGCCTCGCCGCAAGCGACGATGCCAGCCCCGCCCCAAGCGGTTGCAGCGGCTTCACTCGATGCAAAACCAATGCCCCCAGCGACCTTGGTGCTTCCAGAGGGAACTGACGTGCCGCTGGCCTTTGACCAGGACCTCAGCTCCAAGACCTCCGCGGAGGGAGACGCGGTCACCTTCGTGCTGACGGATGACATAAAAGTGGGCGATGTCGTGGTCGCAAAAGCAGGCTGCAAAGCCTTCGGCGAAGTAACCAACGCCAAGAAGTCTGGAATGATGGGCAAGGCTGGAGAACTGAATATTCGGCTCGACTACATGAAGGTCGGAGCGGTCAAAGTCAAGCTGCGCGGCTCCAAAGGCAAGGAAGGCGAAAGTGGCACAACAGGAGCTGTAGTGCTGACCGTTCTCTTTGGGCCAATCGGATTGATTAAGCACGGAAAAAACATCGAGATGAAAAATGGAACAGCGATGAAGGTCTATATTGCTGACGACGTGACCTTGCCACCTGCTATCTAGTGCCCGCGTCCACCCTTCGGACTCTCGCGTTGTCCGAAGGGTGGGAGGCCTCTTCATCCATTCACCCTCCAGGAGATTTTCCCGGCGCTAATCACCCCAAACAGGCGTAGACTCCACCTGTCGGAACCGCAGGGCCCCATCCCTCGGCACCCTCATCCCCGGAGGTCCCCCAATGGCAGATGAAGTCGGTCAGCGCGTCGGCGATTACGAAGTCCTCGCCAAGCTCGGCGCAGGTGGCATGGGCCGTGTCTTCAAGGTCCGCAACGTCATCTCCAACCGCATCGAGGCAATGAAGATCCTCCTCCCCGACTTCGCCTCGGACCCCGACCTTGCCGCCCGCTTCATGGCCGAAATCCGCACCCTCGCCGGCCTCGAGCACCCCGGAATCGCCCAGCTTCGTACCGCCTTCCAACTCCAGAACCAATTCGTCATGGTCATGGAATACGTTGAAGGCACTACCCTCGAAAAGCTCGCCTCGGAAATCCGCATCCCCCTCGACCACGTCCTCGACTACTCCGGCCAGGTCCTCGCCGCCCTCAGCTACGCACACGGCTCCGGCGTCACCCACCGCGACATCAAACCCGCCAACATCATGATCACCACCCACGGCGTCATGAAGCTCATGGACTTCGGCATCGCCAAATCTACTGACGACATGTCCCTCACCCGCCCCGGCACCACCATGGGCTCCGTCTACTACATGTCGCCGGAGCAGGTCCGCGGCGGCACCGTCGACTCCCGCTCCGACATCTACTCCTTCGGCGTCACCCTCTACGAACTCCTCACCGGCCGCCGGCCCTTTCAAGCCGACTCGTCCTACTCGGTCCTGAACGCACAGCTCAACGAGCCCCCCACGCCGCTCATCCAGGTCAACCCGTCCATTCCGCCAGCGCTCAATGACATCGTCCTGCACGCCATGGCCAAGCGCCCCGAAGACCGCTTCCAATCCGCGGACGAGTTCCGCAACGCCCTCAAAACCATCCCCCTCAATACCAATCAGGACGCAACAGCCTCCACAGTCGCTCCTTCCGCAGCCGCACAGCCGTCGCAGTTTTCGCCCCAGCCCGTCCCCGCAACCTATGCGTCCCCAGCAGCGTCGGCACCCAGCGCATATTTCCCATCCCCAGCAGCGGAGTCGCCCGCGTTCGCTCCCGTTCCTCCCATTGCCGTGCCAATGCCGCCTCAGACGCGCAGCCATCGCGGCCTCTATATCGCCGTTGGAGCGGCCGCCGCTATCCTTGCCCTGGTCGCCGTCGCCGCACTCCTGCCCCGCGTCTTCTCAACCCACGCCAGCCCCACGCCCCAAAATCAGAGCTCCACCCAGAATCCCGCTCCGTCTCCCAACCCGTCCCAACCCGACGCTCCACCGCAGGCCCAGACCGATCCCCAGAAACAGCCCGACGCCAACACCCCTCCCCAGGTCGCCGGAAGTTCAGAGCGCACATCTCAGCCCGATCCGCCCCATTCCGCCAAAGACGCATCCACTGCTGACACCCCCAAGCCTAAGCACCCCTCGGCAGTCGACACCAATTCCAAGCCGGAGCCTTCCTCCAAACCGGACGCCCAGCCCTCCGCCACCAACAGCACTTCCTCTGCCCCCGTCACACCCGCTGGCCCGTCAGCCCAGGAGATTCGCGACTCGCACGACCGCTACGCAAACCTCGACGCGCGCGCCCAATCCGCCTCCGCCGGCGTGCAGCAGATTCGCAGCCAGCAGCAGGCCCAGGGCCTCGACATCCGTGGCGACATCCTTGCCGCCACCAATCGCCTCAACAACGACATGACCCAGGCCAACAACGCCATCGCCCGCCGCGACCTCGACACCGCCAACGACTACATGCAGCGCGCCGATCACGAAATTTCAGTCTTGGAAAAATTCCTAGGCCACTAACGGCGGGTGGCCCCGATCCTAAGTCCTCTTCGACCCACAACGAGGGTGCCCCCGGTCCCTAGCGTTTGGGGACCGGGGAGGCGGCACACATATCGCAAAGGTCCTATTCCCTATTCCCTCGCCCCAGCCACCACCACCCGCTTTTCCTTCCGGTAGACATTCGCAACCGCCAGCGTCCACAGCGGAACAAAATCCACCACCGGCACCAGTTTCCCTAAGAACGACGGCGCAAACTCCCAGTGCCACCCCAGAAGGAAACTCAGCACCCCGCCGACACCGAGATCAAGCACGTCGTCAACCGGCGACGCCGCACCCGCCATAAATAATGGGAAAACGACGATCTGAAACACGTCCGCAACGATCGCCAGAATAAGGGCGCTTCGCATGCGTGTTCCAGCCGAGATGGTGATCTTGTTTGGGTTCACTTCAACTCAATCTTCAGCAGCAAGATCTCCTGACGCGATTATCGTCCAATCAGGCCTTCGTAACTCCTGGCAGGCTCCCAAAAAACTCGGTTCGGAGGGAGGCGGGGGTTTTAACCCCCGCATTAACTCCAGAATCAAAATCGGCTTTAGCCGCGGGCGGGTCGCCCAGATCCCTCTATCCTTTCCCAACTTCAACCAGGGTGCCCCCTATCTTTCGCATTTGGGGTCTTGGGATGCAAAAGACTTCTCGAGGTCGATTTGTCATCCTGACGCGCAGCGGAAGGATCCGCGGCTGCTTTTAGCCACGCCCATTTGGCATTACTTCCGAGTAGTCCACACTCGGCCCCACACGTGAACAGTCGTTGTGGCAGCGGCGAAAGTGCAACAACAACTTATGTTTAGATTGCCCCGAGAGAGTACGCTCACTGGCATGAACGTTTCCAGTATCTTTCGCGGGTTGATCGCGGTCGTTGACAGCTTCCTACGCCCCAAAAAGTACCTGCTTACCGTTGCAATGTGTGTTTTATTTTGCGCGATTAGCGGATGTGTTGACTCAATCAACTATTTAGCGAGTGATTCGAGACTGCCAAAGTGGTTCACACTCCCGCCGGGCATCACACGCGCAGACGTCACAGTCGTACGTGAATCCATGGACCCAACGCGGCGCGGTGTTGATATAAAGGTTGGGTTATACAAAGGAAAATTCAAAAAACTGGCAGAGGTAAGTGGCAAGTCGATTCTGTTGGGA
>JANXQR010000697.1 GCA_025353435.1 Acidobacteriota bacterium
CGTCCAGCACATCAAGCCCCTTGAGCACGTAGCCTTCAACCTCCTAGGCCTCGACATCTCCGACATGTATCACATGCTGTTGTCGGCGGGGTTTGCTGGGTTGGCCTTTTCGATTGTGGCACTTACGCTGGTGCTGACGGCAACGCCCGCCCATTCGTATTTGAGTGATCTGGCGGCGGAACGGGCAAAGTCGATCGAGGAGCATCTGCCGGCAGCTATCAAGTCGCTGCGGCCGCGGTAAGCTAACTTCTGTTTATTGAATGGTTTATGGCAGAGCCTGGGTCGAGTTCGGGCTTGCGGGAACCTTAGCGCCCTGATTCACGTAAACCTCGAGAATGAAAGTACCCAATTTCGCAAATTGCTTGCAGATACTGGCTTGCGCCCTGATGGGCGCGTCCTTCGGCGTGGGTTACGCCCAGACTGCTGACGCTGTGCCGAGTGCGCAGGAAATCATGGCAAGGGTGGCCGCAAACCAGGACCAGGCCGAGGCAGAGCGTGCCCACTATGTTTACGTGCAACATGCCAAGATGGCATCGCGCAAGGGCAAGACGGTGCAATGCGAGGAGCTGACGGATTACCGAATTACCCCGTCGAGCGATGGGTCGCACGACGAGCTGTTGAAGCTCGACGGGCGGCTGCGGGTGAAGGGCAAATATGTTTCTTACAACAGGCTTGAATCCGAAGACAAGAAGGCTGGAGTTGAGAACGACAAGGATTCGGTTTCAGTGCAGATTGGCGACGACAGCACCGATCGCGACCTTGTCGAGAATATGCGCAAGAACCTGATGCACGAAAAGTCGAAGGACGGGATCAACGCGCACCTGTTTCCGCTGACGACGAAAGAACAGGGCGACTATGTGTTTCAGATGGCCGGGCGCGAGCGGCTGAACGGGCGCGATGTGTTTCACATCACGTTTCGTCCCAAGGACAAGGACGATTTTGGATGGAAGGGTGTCGCGTACGTCGATACTACGGCGTATCAGCCGGTGATGGTGACGACGGAGATGGCGCGCAAGATTCCGTTTGCGGTGCGCACACTGCTGGGGACGAATTTGCCGGGGCTGGGATTTACGGTGATCTACGCGCCTCAGGCTGACGGGGTGTGGTTTCCGGTGTCTTTTTCGACGGAATTCAAGATTCATGTGCTGTATTTCTTCAATCGGGATATTGTGCTCGATGCGCAGAACCGGGAGTTTGAGAAGACGCATTCGAGTTCGCGGATGCTGGAGGGCGCGACGGAAGTGCCGTAAGGCAGGGACCAGGGAACAGGGAATAGGGAACAAAAAAGCAAGACTAGGGTGGAGGCCGGTGGCGGAAAGGCCCGCGGCTAAAGCCGCGTTTGTTTTTGCGGAAATGATTCCGAGGCCTGAAGGCCTCGGCTCCCTCCGGAAGATCGGCCCGGGTTCTGGAGGGCATGGTTAATAGGGGAGTGGAAATCCCACCCTAGCGACAAGAACAAAGACGTCGCGAGGGTGGGGCACCCGGCGAGGGTGGGGCACCCGGCTGAAGCCCATACCTAACCGGTGATGGGCACGCGGAGGTCGCCGCCGGTCATTTGGCTGGGCAGGCCCAGGCTGAGCAGGTTGAGGAGCGTGGGGCTGATGTCGCGGAGGGAGCCGTCGTTGCGGAGGCGGAAATTGCTGGCGTCTTCGGCGACGTAAATCATGGGCACGGGGTTGGTGGTGTGGGCGGTGTGCGGGCCGCCGGTGACGGGGTCGACCATCATTTCCGCGTTGCCGTGATCGGCGGTGATGAGCCAGGCGCCGTTGCGCTCTTTGACGGCTTTGTAAATGCGGCCGAGCTGGGCGTCGACGGCCTCGCAGGCCTTGATGGTGGGCTCGAGCCGGCCGGAGTGGCCGACCATGTCGGCGTTGGCGAAGTTGGCGACGATGAGATCGAAGGCCGTGTCTTCGACGGCTTTGACAATGGTGTCGCCGATGGCTTCGGCCTTCATCTCAGGCGCGAGATCGTAAGTGGCGACTTTAAGTGACTGGATCATGGTGCGGTCTTCGCCGGGGAAGGGAACTTCGATGCCGCCGTTGAAGAAGTAGGTGACGTGCGCGAATTTTTCGGTCTCGGCCACGCGCAGGTTGCGCAGTTGGTGGGCGGAAAGAATGTTGGCTAGGATGTTATCCATCGACTCCGGCAGGATGACCATGGGCAGTGAATAGAGCTTGTCGTACTGCGTCATGCAGAGGTAGTGGAGGTTCTTGGGGATCTCGCTGCGGGGAATGATTTCGTCGAGTGACTCCCAGGCATCGAGGTCACGGCCGCCGTTTTTGTTGATGCCGCTTTCGCGGGCGAGGACGCGAGTGATCTGGCGGGCGCGATCGGCGCGGAAGTTGATGTTGATGCAGACATCTTCATCGCGGATTTGGCCGACGGGCTTGCCGGCGGCATCGACAACGACGAAGGGAATGAGGAACTCGTCGGTGATGCTGTTGTTGTAATTTTCCTTGATGCGCGCGATGGGATCGGCGTAGCTGCCGCCCTCGGCCTTGCCGGTGACCATGGCGTCGAATGCCTTGCGCTCGCGCTCCCAGCGCTTGTCGCGATCCATGGCGTAGTAGCGGCCGCTGATGGAGGCGACTTTGCCGACGCCGTATTCGCGCATCTTCTTTTCGAGGGCGGCGATGTAGCCGGCGCCGGAGGTGGGGCCGGTGTCGCGTCCGTCCATGAAGGCGTGGACGAAGACGCGCTCGAGCTTGTATTCGCGGGCGGCGCGGAGGAAGGCGTAGAGGTGTTCCTGATGGGAGTGGACGCCGCCGTCGGAGACGAGGCCGAAGAGGTGGAGCTGGCGTCCGCCATCGCGCGCGCGCTGCATGGCGTTTGCGATGGCCGGATCTTTGGCGAAGTCGCCGGTGGCGATTAGCTCGTCGATGCGGGTGATGTCCATGTGCACGATGCGGCCGGCGCCGATGTTGAGGTGGCCGACTTCGCTGTTGCCCATCTGGCCATCGGGCAGGCCGACAAAGTGCTCCGAGGCGCGGATGAGGGTGTTGGGGAATTCGCGAAGGAGCTTGTCGTAAGAGGGCTTGCGGGCCAGGGCGATGGCGTTGTTGGCGGTTTCGGCGCGGAAGCCCCATCCGTCAAGGATGGTTAGAACGAGAGGACGCTTGGACACGAAGAATGCACCTCAGCACGATCAGAATGACTGGACTCAAGGATAGCAACCCGGGGGAGGGCAAGAAGTGTAGCGGGAGTCACAGGCAATCTGACCGTGCGTCTGCAGCTTGGATATCACGCGGCCGGCTCGTTCGATGGCCGGGGTTTTGGCTGGGTGGGTATCTCGATCCGTTTGTAATTCGTGGGAGCTCCGTTAAAGCAGTGCCATGAAAACGAGTGCAGGAATCCGGTGGTGGCGCGATTGAGCCGGAGAGCGCAATATCTCTCGACCGCCTCAGTGAAAGATTCGAATGTTTCGGGCTCAGACACAAAGCCTTGATCGATGACGACCTTGCCGGTTTTATTGCTCCACCAGCCGTGCATTTCCTGAACGGCGCTGACGTGTCCTGTTACGTCTTGCAACGATATTTAAACAGCGTAGAACTCTACTAATCCTTCCGCGGTGGTGGGTTCACTGGTCTTGAAGAGTACGTTTTGCATGAATAATCAGTCCGCCTGGTCCTTCATGAAGAAATGACTGCCAGAATCATCCCGCGCACCGGTTCCAAGGATTCTTTCGGCCGACTTAGGCTTTCAGAGCGAGGAACTGTTGGCAGGGGGATGCCGCGATGTGGAGAAGTGGTTCCGGCATTCCCATGCTGACAGGAGGACGGGATCCTGGGTAGGTGGTTTTACAGTCATTTCACCGTTGAAGGGGCAAACTGCCTTTGTTTGCTTATAGATCAACGCTGGTGTTGGACAGGTGTGAACCCGAGCGACAATGTGCGAGATGTGGTTAGCTTGTGATTTCATTGAACGGGCCCGGTGTGGAGTCTAAAATCCACTGACGTGGACATCCGAGAGAAGCAGGAGATTTCCCCGGACGCCTTACTTGCGGGTGATCCCAGGTGGCTGCTTGTCCAGCGAATCGTTGGGAGCTCGGGTTTCGTCAATTCGCAGCGGCTCTCAGCATTTCTTTTGTATGTCAGCAAGCAGTCAATTGCGGGGAAGGGTGACGCGCTGAATGAGCGGGTGATTGGAGAGGCGGTTTTTGAGCGCTCGCCCGATTACGATCCCCGCGACGACAATATTGTCCGTTCCCATGCGAGCCGCTTGCGAACGCGACTGGAGGAGTACTTTGAGCGGGAAGGCGCCTTGGAGGGCCTTAAGGTATCCATACCGAGGGGAAGCTATGCGCCGGTATTCGAGGAGACGGCGTCGCCGGTGGAGTTGACCGCGCTGGGGATTTCTGGCGCGGGGACCGAGGCGTCTGGCTTGGATGAGGGAGGATTGCGAGGGCCAGTTGTTCGGTCGGTCAAGCGAAGATTCTGGGCGGTGGTTGGGCTGGTGATTGTGACGGCCATTGCAACGATTGGCGCAATTCAATTCAGTCGGTCTTCCGCGCGGCAGACTCCGTCCCACAAGCTGTGGGCGCAGATGTTTCGCAAGGAACAAGAGACGCTGATTGTGCCGGCGGACAGCAGCCTGGTGGTTGCGCGGTTGATGTCGGGGCACCAGGTTCCGCTTTCGACGTATGCGGGAGGGCGGTACAGGCAGGATCCGGATTGCAACAGGCCCTGCGACCCCGCCATGATCAGCACGGTTGAGTCGCTTCGGTACACGTCGATGAGCGATTTGGAATTTGCGGTGAAGATCACGCATCTTCCGGAGGCGATTCCGGACCGGACGGAGATCCGCTTCGCGCGGGATATTCAGCTCAAGGATTTGAAGGAATCAAATTTGATTCTGGCGGGATCGCAGGAGGCCGATCCGTGGATGGCGGCCATCAGCGGGCAGATGAATTTTGTGGTGCATGACGATCCTGGTGAGGGTCCGCTGCGGGTGGAAAACAGGCATCCGCAACAGGGCGAGAAGAGTGAATACTCGTACGATCCGCATGATCAGCAGCACCGCGGCCTGGCCACGATTTCATTTCTGCCGAATCTGGGCGGGAGTGGAAATTTGCTGGTTGTGCAGGGATTTTCGCTGGCGGGGACGCAGGCGGCGGCGGAGTTTGTCACCAGCGGGCACGACCTGGATGTTCTGCTCGCTTCATACGGTGGTGGCAGCGCGGCTTTGCCGCACTTTGAGATTCTGCTGTCGACGGTGGAGATCAACGGAATGGCCACGAGAGCCGTGCCGTTGGCTGTCGAGAATGAATCGGGATAGAGCAGTACCCAGTCCGTCTTGGCGGCCCCGACATCCCCCTTGCTCGCTTCGTCACCGTTTCAAAGACCGCGATCTGGAGTTTGCCCTCACCCCCTGCGCCAACGGACCAGCCAACGGATGTGCCGGGTTTATACGTAGCATCCCCATCAATCATCTGGCCCGGTGGGCA
>JANXQR010000734.1 GCA_025353435.1 Acidobacteriota bacterium
GGAGAACTCGTTTGGCTCGCGGGCGCAGGCGTGGGCTTCGATTGAAGAACATATCGATGCGCGCAAGACGTTCGATTGGACGCGGCCGGACTTGACGCAGTCTGCCCTGACGCAATCTGGCCTGACGCAATCGGCGTGGAAGCCGTCGGTGGTTGTGGCTGGTGGAAGCGAGGTCCGATTTTTTCCGCGCGGCACACCGCTGCAGCTTGAGAAGGAGCGGAGATGGACATCGGATGCTCCGGCGGTTCCGATGGAACTTGCAACCGGCGGCCAGGTTGAATTCAGCTTGCCGGAGTTGGCGCAGGCGTTTGCGGTTTTGGAGATGGATGCTGAGGATGGAAGCGCGGTCGAAATTTCATACGTCTTGCCTGACGGGGAAGTGATTGGGAAGTGCAGCTACGTCGCTCGGTCTGGACCGCAGACCTACATGGGCGGCGACACGTTTGCGTTTCGAAAGCTTCGCATTCGCGTAAGTGCAGGGAAGATCCGCCTGACGCGTGCGGCGGCTTACGAGATGCGATATCCGTTTGAACGAGCCGCGTCGTTTACGTGCAGCGACCCGTTTCTCACGCAGCTGTGGGGAATCTGCGCGCGCTCGATTGAGGTGTTGAGCGAAGACTCTTTCGTGGATTGCGCGGACCGGGAACGCGTGGAGTGGACGGACGACAGCCCGCCGGGCTTTGATTGCACGCGGGTGATGATGCGGGGCCCGGACGAAGGCAGCAAGACGCACTGGGGTGACGCTCGCATTCTGCGCGGATTGCTGCGGCGCATTGCGCTGACGCAACAGCCGGATGGCCAGCTCAAAGCGCACAGCTGCTCGGAGCGATGGGACATTCACGCCATCATGGAAGACCGCAGCTGCGATTGGATTGTGTTGCTGCGGGAGTACGTCGAAAGCTCCGGCGATGCGGACCTGGTGCGTGAACTGTGGCCCACGCTGACACGGCTGCTTGACTGGTTCCGGAAACGGCGGACCTCGCGAGGCCTGGTGCTGGCGCGCGAGTGGGAGGTGTGGGACAACCCGCTGCGCTACCAGTTTTGCGAGGGCGCTGGCTTGAATACCATGGTGTACCGGGCCCTGGTTGACGCCGCAGAGCTTGCCGGAAGCATCGGCAACCGGCCCGCTGCGAAGGCTCTTGCCGGGGAGGCGGAACAATTGCACGCGGACTTCAATCATCTTCTATGGAACGAGAAGGAAGGGGCGTATGACGGTGGTCTGTTCGGGCCAGGCTCGGAGATTCGGCCGCAGTTGGGCGGAACGTTTTCTGGTCCGATCGTTGATGGTCGATTCCATCCGACAGCCCAGGCAAACCTGTTTGCGATATACAGCGGCATTGTTTCGCCGGAACGGGTTGATTCGGTCAGGAAGTGGATCCTCGCGCATCTGGACGAAGTGACCGAGCCGATGTCGCACTACTACTTGTTCCGTATGCTGTACGCGATGGAAGATGAGCGGCGGGAAGCTCAGATCCTGGAACTCATGCGCAAGGGCTGGAAGAATCAGGTCGACTCGGAATGGCAGACGAGTTGGGAAGAGCTGAAAAAGGGGGGTGGGTCGAAGGCGCACATGTACGGAGTGCACCCCGGCTATTTTCTGACGGCTTATGTATTGGGGGCCCAACGGGACGGAGCGGTGGATCGTCGAACCATTTTGATTGAGCCGCGGTTTTCGGGCCTGGAGTGGGCGAAGGGCGTTTGCGTGACCGAGTTTGGTCCGGTGGAGATGGAATGGAAGCTGGATGGGGCTCGCCGGCCGGAGATAGATTGCAAAGTTCCCGAAAATGTCACGGCAAGGCTTCGGCTTCGTTCGCCCGAGTCAGGGAGTTTTCTCGAGGTCGACGGAAGCGCCGTCCGAGTTGGCCCTATGAATGGATGGCTGGAGACGTCACTTCAAAGCGGCAAACATACGATTCGGATGCGAACCTGACGAATCCGCAAGGAATCAGGGGTCAAAGCTGCCACAGCTCGAAGGTCGATTGTGGGAACGGCGCTTATCCGGCCTGGTCAATCCGTGAAACGGTGGCGCCGCCTCATCGCCTCATATCCGTCATGAATTCGGTCACTTGCGTCAATAACTTGACATTTGGAAGTTTGAAGGTCTCATCTTCGATGTCAACAGCGCAAATGATTCTTCATTGGAAACAGTTGCCTTCCCGAAGTGCCGTGATTCCAGTATCATAGGAAAAGCCCCTTGGCATGTTTGGAGGTGGGTTCTTTTGGCAGAGGTTCGTGTTCAAGAAG
>JANXQR010000776.1 GCA_025353435.1 Acidobacteriota bacterium
CGCCAGCAGGAAGTGCGCGTCGTTGTTGGCCTGGAGCAGACCTCGCCCGCCATGCAGGACTTTGTGCTGATCGGCGCTCCGGCTTTGCTCGGCAAGACCAATCTGGGCACCGTGGCGCTGATTGCGCCCACCCGTATCCAATATCAGGAAATGATTCATGCCGTCCGTTACATCGCTCAGCTCTCGGGACGCCTTCTGGATGTAGCCCCTGACTAGCAGCCATTTTCCCCTATCCCGGTTTGGGACTCATAAAAACCTGTCATCATCAACCCAAGGTCCAAAAGAGGCCGGCTGCCTGCACCGGAATTTATGATTGAAACAGCTAAAGACCATCTTTCGGAGATTGCATAGAAATATGCCGAACCAGGAATTGCAAAACAACGAAATTGAAACTCAGGTCGACGAGGCCCAGCCGGAAGGGCTGAGCGAAGGATTTGAGCCCATCATGGCGGATTCGCCCAAAGCTCCCGAGGCGGCTGCTTCCCCGGCCGGGAAGAAGTCCGCAGGCGACCCCCAACCCGTTCAGGAGCCGGTTACCCGGGCCGAGTTCGAGCAGTTGAAGGGCGAGCGGGACCAGCTTGTGGATCGCGTTGCGCGGTTGCAGGCGGAGTTTGAGAATGCCCGGAAACGCGCCGAGCGCGAGCGCCAGGAATATCGTGACTACGCCGCAGCAAGCGTGATTGAACAATTTCTCCCCGTCCTTGATAACTTCGAGCTGGCCCTGAAGGCGACTGGATCCACGGACAAGTTGCGCACGGGGGTCGAGCTGATCGTGAAACAGATGGAAGAGGTCCTTCGCCAGATGCAGGTGACGGCGATCCCGGCAGTAGGGGAAGCGTTCGATCCGCGCCATCACGAGGCACTTGGTTCCGTCGAGCGCGACGATCTGCCCGATCAACATATTGCCGAAGAAATTCGCCGCGGCTACAAGATCCGCGAGCGGCTATTGCGTCCTTCGATGGTCCGCGTCGTTTCTAATCCAAAACAGACGGTAGAATAACTTTGACTGTGAGCAGAGCAGATTACTACGAGGTGCTGGGAGTCGCCCGCGACGCCAGCGATCAGGACTTGAAGAGTGCCTACCGCAAGTTGGCGCTCAAGTTCCACCCTGACCGCAATCCGGGTGACCAGGCAGCTGAAGAAAAATTCAAGCAGGCAAGCGAGGCTTACCAGGTGCTGTGTGACCCTGACAAGCGCGCGGCCTACGATCGCTTTGGTCACGCCGGGGTGGGCGCGGCCGGAGCGGGCGGCTTCGGTGGTCCCTTCACCAGCAACGTCGACATCGGGGACATTTTTGGCGACCTGTTTGGCGAGATGTTTAACGTGGGCGGAACGCCCCGTGCCTCTCGCCAGCAGCGCGGCGACGACCTGCGCTTCGATCTCTCCATCGGATTTGAAGATGCAGTGTTCGGCACCGAAACCGAAGTGAAAATTCGCAGGCTCGAAATGTGCCCTTCGTGCGACGGCCGCGGGAGTGCATCGGGCCGCGGACCCTCAGCCTGCGCGCAGTGCCATGGGCGCGGGCAGATCCGCTATCAGCAAGGCTTTTTCTCTGTGGCGCGCACCTGCGGCGCTTGCGGCGGTACCGGCTCCATCATCGGCGACCCCTGCGGGACCTGCCGCGGCGAGACCCGC
>JANXQR010000794.1 GCA_025353435.1 Acidobacteriota bacterium
AGCGTAGTGATACGCTAGGTTCGAAAGGAAGGAAACAGCATGACCGATTCTCTATCTGATCTGGAAAGCCGTCGCGCTGCCGTTCAAACTCAATTGGCTCAATTGGGAGATATGCGCGCAGGCTCTATCACCGGCACGGGAGGCCGTTGTGGCAACCCCAACTGCCACTGTCATAATCCAAAGGATCCGGGACACGGCCCCTACTTCCGGCTGACCCGCAAGGTCAATAAGAAATCCGTTACCGTAACATTCTCCACGCCAGCCGCATTGGCCAAGGCACAGCGCGAGGTCGCTGAGTACCATCGGTTTCGCGAACTTGGCGGCGAACTGTTGCAGGTCAACGAACAAATCTGCGGCATGCGCCCAGTTGAGGAATCTGTGCCGTCGTCCCAGGAAAAAAAACGCTCGAAGCAATCCTTGAGGAAGTCACGCGCGAAATAAGGCGCTTTGTTGGGATGATTCAAAACGAGCACCGCAAGACGGGGCGTATCGATTTGGAAGCCACAGAGACAGCCCTGCGTTTGGTCATGCATGAGGCAGGTGCAACGATGTTGACCAAACTGCTTCAGTTCCCCGTCCCAGCCGGGGACCAGCGCAACCTTCCCTGTGACTGTGGCCAGCAGGCGCACTACCGCGAGTTACGCTCCAAATCGTTTCTCTCCGTGTTGGGTGAAACGGAAGTATCGCGTCCCTATTACTTGTGCAAGCACTGCAGTACAGGTCAAAGTCCGGTTGATCGGGATCTCGACATCGAAAAGAAAGAACACTCTCCCGGCGTGCGCCGCATGGCTGCATTCGTGGGTCAAGATGCTCCTTTCAAAAATGGGAGCGAGCAACTGAACGTTCTGGCCGGTATCGAGGTGACGGCTAAATTCGTGGAGCGGACGGCGGAAGACACCGGATCCGACATCGCCGCGCGCCAGCAACAGGAGATCGCCAGGGCCGTGCAGTTGAAAATGCCGGTGGTCTTGGGCAAGACCGTCCCGGTCATGTATATCGAAATGGATGGCACCGGAATAAACGTAGTGAAGAAGGAAACGGTGGGCCGTCAGGGCAAGGTCGCCGGGCAACCATCTCGTACCCGTGAGGTCAAGCTGGGTGCCGTATTCACGCAATCCGGATGGAATGCCGAAGGCCACGCCATTCGCGACGCCGATTCGACCACCTACGTGGGGGCCATTGAGACGGCCGAAGAGTTTGGCAACCGCCTTTTCGTGGAAGCGTGGAATCGCGGTTCAGCCAATGCGGACAAGAAAGTCGTGATCGGCGATGGCGCCGTGTGGATTTGGAATCTCGCCGACCAGCACTTTCCCGGAGCGATGCAGATTGTCGATCAATATCACGCTCGCGAACAGCTGTGGGAGTTGGCTCGCAAGCTATGCCCCAATGACGAGGGAAAGCAAAAAGATTGGATGAGCGTTCATCAGCCCTTGCTCGACAAAGGGAAGATCAAAAAACTGACAGTGGCG
>JANXQR010000014.1 GCA_025353435.1 Acidobacteriota bacterium
TGTTGTAAACTGGTGAGAGCGAGTCCCGCTTCCGCTTCGTTCCTTTCTGACAGAGCCGAACAACAAAGACCGCGCCGTTGAAGCCGCCACCGTCTTGGTGTGCGTGTGCAGAGACAATCCCAAGAGGAGAACCAAACAGACCATGGCAAAGATTGCAAAAACTGGCGACCGCCAAAAAGTAATGGACACCACGAAATCGACCGACTGTCCCAAGTGCAGCAAGCCCACACGCATTGTCAAGCGCGTAAAGGACCGCGAGCGCGGCATCCCAGGCGGCGTGTACATCTCGTGCTCTGCCTGCGACTTCTACGAGAAACTTTAAGCAGTACATCAAGTTTTAGAATCACCGAAGCCCGGCCCAAAGCCGGGCTTTTTCATTGCGAATCAGACAATCCTAATCAGACAATCAAGGTGGCCTGTCGGATACGCGCCAGCACCGAGATGGTCGAGTGTGGGACTGTGGAGTTCAATTGGGAATTCGGCTTAAGATGGCGGAATGAGTTATGAGAACATCTGCTTCGAATCCGATGGCAACATCGCTCTGGTAACACTGAATCGGCCGCAGCGCCGGAATGCGCTTTCGCTCGCACTCATGCTGGAGTTGATCGATTGCCTGGGTGAGATTGGGAAGCGGAGCGATTTGCGAGTGGTGATTCTGGCGGCGGCGGGCAAAGTCTTTTCCTCCGGCCACGACCTCTTTGAACTGGTTGGGCGTGACATCGGCGATTACCGAAATCTCTTCGAAGTCTGTACCGAGCTGATGACGAAGCTGCAATCGATTCCCCAGCCCGTGATCGCCGAAGTACAAGGTATGGCCACTGCGGCGGGATGCCAGCTGGTGGCCGCTTGCGACCTCGCCATCGCCGCCGAGGAAGCGGCTTTTGCAACTCCTGGAGTCAGGATCGGCCTATTCTGCACCACCCCTATGGTGCCTCTGAGCCGCGCTATTGGACGAAAGCGCGCTCTCGAAATGCTGCTCACCGGCGAGCCCATCGATGCGCGCCGAGCGGCTGACTGGGGACTGGTCAATCGAGTGGTCCCCGCAGCCCGGTTACAGGAGGAAACGCGCCAATTGGCCGGCCAAATCGCCCAGGCGAGCGACCTGGTGGTCGCTCTGGGCAAGCAGGCGTTCTACGCACAAGTTGATTTGAATCAGCAAAAAGCCTACGACTACGCCAAAGAGGTGATGAGCATGAACGCACTGGCTCACGACGCACAGGAAGGCATCTCGTCTTTCCTGGAGAAGCGCACTCCCCGCTGGACTGGACGGTGAGAACGAGGCATGGAGCAATGAGGCGATCCGCCGTTCGTGAGAAAATTGGCACCGCAAAAACTATCGGCATTCTCTACGGGATTATTTCTTGAATCGCCCATTCCTGGAAAGGCAACCTGCATGCCCAGAAAGATCGCTTGCGCTCCTGCACAGACCGTCTCAGCCGAAGAGGCCGCGAGTTTCGTCAAGTCCGGCATGTGGCTCGATTACGGATCGGGACTGGGCCAGCCCGACGTTTTCGATACGGCGCTTGCGGCTCGCGGAGAGCTGCTCGAAAACGTAAAGATCCGCTCCTGCCTGTCGATGAGGCCGCGAGCGGTAGCAGCAGCTAGTCAGAAGGAGAGCCATTTCTTTCTGTTCAGCTGGCATTTCTCCGGCTTCGACCGGAAGAGTCACGACGCCGGCCGCTGCCACTACATGCCGCTTAATCTGGGCGAGGTGCCGGATTACTATCGCCGCTTTCTGGCTCCGGTGGACATCGCCATCCTCAAGACCTGTCCGATGGACGAGAACGGCTACTTCAACTTCAGCGCCGCCAACCTGTGGCACCGCGCGGTCGTGGAACGCGCCAGGATGGTGATCGTCGAGGTGAGCGAGAACCTTCCATACGTATTTGGAGCCGAAAACGGCGTTCACGTCAGCGAGGTCGACTACATCATTCAGGGCGACAATGAGCCCGCCCCGGAACTGCCAAATCCTGAACCAACCGAGATCGACCGCGCCGTTGCCAGCCTTATCGCCGCCGAGGTTGAGGATGGCGCATGCCTTCAAGTCGGCATCGGCGGAATGCCAAATGCGGTCTGTACGTTGCTGCTCAACAGCGGCGTTCAAGATCTTGGTATCCACACTGAGATGCTGACCGACGGCATCGCGGAACTCTACAAAACGGGTTGCATTACCGGCTCCCGAAAGGCCCTCGACCCCGGCAAGATCGTCTACACCTTTGCCCTCGGGTCAAAGGCCATGTATCAAACGGCCCACCGCAATCCGGACTTCTCCTGCCACCAGGTCGACTACACCAACTCGCCGCACATCATCATGCGTAACGACCGCGTCGTTTCCATCAACAACACTACGCAGATTGACCTGCAGGGCCAGGCCGCCTCTGAATCGGATGGCCACCGCCACATCAGCGGCACAGGTGGACAACTGCAGTTCGTGCGCGGCGCCTATGCGTCCAAAGGAGGCAAGTCGTTCATCTGCCTCTCATCCACCTACAGCAAACGCGGCGAACCCCGTAGCCGGATCGTCCTCAATCTGACGCCCGGAAACATCGTCACCACACCGCGCTCCGACGTGATGTACGTCGTCACTGAATACGGCATCGTCAATCTAAAAGGAAAGTCAGTCGCGGAGCGCGCCATTGCACTCATCTCCATCGCCCATCCAGACTTCCGCGAACATCTTGAGCGGCAGGCATATGAGAA
>JANXQR010000033.1 GCA_025353435.1 Acidobacteriota bacterium
TCTACTGACCACTGTTCACTGACCAGTGACCACTATCTCCCCCGGCATCAGCCCCAGCCCGCGCATCGCGCGGACTTCATTCACCGTCAACACTCCCGCCTGCAGCAGTTGCACCTGCACCGCGAGCTCCGTGTTCTCGTCCCGCGCGCTCAAATCGTTGAACACAAATTCGAATCCCCGCCAGCCAATACACTTCGCGAATAAATCCCGCGTGATGTGCCCGGCCACCAACTGCGCCAGCGGCAGAATCGCCCCGCGAAACGCCTCGTCCGCCAACTCAGCCGCAGTGGAGCGATTTACATCGCCCGCCAGCCCGAGCAGCATCGGCGGCAACCCGAACGCATTCGCCACCATGCGGATCAAAAACTCCTGCCACGCCAGCCTCAGATCGGCATCGGTCCCCTGCGCAAAACGCAGCACCTCCGGCTTCTGCTCGGTCGAAATCAACGGCACCCTTCCCGTGCCTTCAATCTCGTCCTGCCACCAACGGATCAACCGGTCATGCTGCGCCGGCGTGGCCTCGTTCAGCCACAGCGCGTACTGCGCCACCGAGTTCGCCGCCAGCTTGGCCGCAAATCGGTGCGCACTTAGAAATTCGTTCACCGTCTCGAACGCCACTTCGAGCGGCCCCAGGCCGAACGGCGTAAAGCTGCGCGGATTCATCCGTATGTACATAAGTTGGTCGTCGCGCAAATCCACTGCGCCTGAACCGAATCCGGCATCCATCTGGCCATGCATCACCTGCGCATAGCGCGGCATCTCCGGGTCCCCTTCCCACTTGCCGTTGATGCGAATCGACGCGCCATCAACCGCCCACAGCATCGCCGGCCGCCCGGGGTCTCCGGTCGACTCCATCTCGATCGCCCCATAGCCTCCCGTAAGCGCATCCTCGATCGCCTGCTCAATCAGCGTGCGAAAGCTGTCCGACGGATTCGGCTCTTCCAGAACGCGTCGTAAGGCCAGCGTCCTGGCCCCGATATCGGAGTTAATGCAAGACGCATCAGCCTCATAGTCCCGGCGAACGCGCACCTGCCAATCCATCGCCGCCACGCGATCCTTGATCACGTTGATGGCCCGCCGCACAATCGGCGTCTCCGCAAACCGCCGCAAATTCACCGGCGTCGGCTTGGGCATCAGCCTGCCGGCACTCTGCAACGGGCTCAAAATCGACGGCAGCGCCAGCGTTCGCTGCCCCGCCTCGCTTGTCGCAACGGCATCCTTGCGGCCGCCGCCCCCCCACAGTCCCCTGATCTGTTCGCGAATCCTCACACGCAACTCCCTTTCTCCAAAACAAAAGGCACAGCGAAATTCGCTGTGCCTGAATGAAAAATCCCTGGTTGTCAGTGGTCAGTGGTCAGTGATCAGCCAAACCCGGCCGAGCACTTGTTCACTTGTTCACTTCTTCACTGATTCACTTCATCCAGCGTCCACTGTACTTCCTGACAACTGATCACTGACAACTGACCACTTCCCTCACTCCACCCTCAACTCCCGCCGCGCCGTCGCCGCCACCCGCGGCATATCCGCCGTCGTCAGCACCCTGATCTGGTGCTCCTCCATCGTCTCCACGCCGAACCGATACATCTCCATCCGCTCCGGCTCCTCGTCGCTGATCCCCAACCGCGCCGCCGGCTCAATAATGGCTGTCAGATCCAGCCCTGCATTCTCGACACGCTCGATCCCGGCCCGCAATCCCGCCACTGAAAACGCCAGCACCTTGGCCATCTCCACGCCCGGCTCCAGGCTCACCGCGTGAAACATCTTGATCACGCCATTCGGCCGATACCCCATATCGATGCGCAGCGGATCACCCGGCCGCGTATACTCCGCCGCCCGAATCTGCTTGCGCAACAAATCCCAAACTCCCGCGCGCTCAAACTCCCCGCGCATCCCCGCCTGGATGGCCGCCCGTCCCCGCAGCCGCGACACCTTCTCGCGCGGCGGCGGCTCCACGTACATCCGCATCAGCTCTTCCATCCCCGCCGGCAGGCTCTCGGCCAAATACGCCTTGGGCTCCGTCATCTGCACGCCTAACGACAGCGACTCGTCGAGAATCTTCATCAGCTTCCCGCTGGGATCGTCGGCCAGTCTCTTCCGCAGTTCGCTCTCCATCCCTTCCAGCAGCGCCGTATCCGCCTCCGGATCGAGGCACCGCACCCGCCGCCAGTCGCGCGTAAACCGCACATCCAGCCTTCCACCCTCACCCTGTTCACGCAGAATCACCCCAATGTGCACATACTCATTCCTTACCGCATCCGGCACATACCGGAGCAGCTGAAACTCGCATTCGCACCTCTGGTGTTGGTCAGCCATGTTCCTCAGTGATCACTCTCTTTCTCAATTCACCCTCTCCACGATACCCCCATCTTCCCCCTTCCACTCCACCTTCCAATCTTTTTCCACCCGCCCGCCCCATTTCGGAAACGGCTTCCGATCCGACTCCCGAAACTCCACAATCAAATCCCTGATCCTTCCGCGCCGCGCCAGCAGCTTCTCCACCAGCGCCTCCATCTCGCTCAAATCTCCGCCGTACCACTCCGCCGGCACCTCATTCGCCGCCGCCCACGCCGTCTCCGCCGACATCCCTTCCAATCGGCTCAACCACGGCTCAAACGAATCCCACCCCGTGATCTCCTGATACACAACGTTTCGGTAATAAACGCCCCGCAGCGGCGAATCTTCAAACATCCATTCCCCGGCGTGAAAGCAATATCCATAATCGATGAACACCGCCTTGTACCGCCGCTCCCGCTGCTTCCTCGCAAACACCGCCTGCCGCCCATTGGCATTGCCCGTCCACTTATCCAGCGCCAGGATCCCCGCAAACTCCCCCACATTCTTCAACTCCCCCAACTCGTTCTCGGGAAGATAATCCACCACCTGCCCTGGCATCAGCCCACCCACAAATCGTGACCCAAACTGCAACCCCGGCGTGCATCTCTGCCGCGTCCGCCCATAGTCCATCTCCAACTCCGGCGTGTTCTCCACCAGCCAGCTTGACACCTCAACCAACTCCGCATGCGGAGCCGTCAACCCCGCCGCCACTGCCAGCCTTGACGCCAGCAGCTCATTGGCCAGCACCCTCACATGCTGCGGATTATTCTGAAACTTCACGACGTACACATGTCCGTCCGCGCCCAACATCAACTGCCCTTGCGCCCCGCCCCGCATTCGCCGAATATGCTGCACCGCCACAACCGCCAACCGCCGCCCGCCTCGCCAATCCAACCAGACTGCATTCTACCGGCGCCAACGAACAGGGCACAGTGAGCAGTGAACAGAACCAAATCTGCGAGTGATCAGTAGTCAGTGCTCAGTGGTCAGAACAGCTCGCCTCCGACCAAGCTCCGTGCCCCATCTTTGCGATTTCTTTCTGTCGCAAGGGTGGCCCTTCCTGATCACTGACCACTGACAGCTGACCACTTTCTTCTCCCCACCATCTCCTCCCTCACCGCCAGCCCCACCCCCATCGCCATCACCCGATCATCGTGCGTCCCAT
>JANXQR010000034.1 GCA_025353435.1 Acidobacteriota bacterium
GGCAAGGAGATCACCGCGGTGCGTTCCGTGTGGTTACCATTTTTTCAGATCGCGTAGTTCTGGCCGCAGCTTCGGGCCTTCGTACGGTGCGTCTCGTTCGCACTCTCGTTGCAGATACAGCTCGACTCGGCGCACCTGTGCATCCACCGGAATCAGGACAACGACTGTGAGCATAATTTCGTGAGCAACATCGTAAATTTCAGCCGGAATCTGACGTGAGCGTAGCGCGAGTTCTGCAACGCGTTGCGATAGGATGCGCCCTGTTGTGCGGCACTGCGTGGCCGCTTGCCGCGCAGACGAACACTACGGCTAGCGTTCCTGCCAATGGTTCGCTGGAGTTCGCGAATGCCCGTTTAGCCGATGTGTTGCGCACGCTCGCAACAATGCTTAACCATGAGCGTAATGTTCGGGTTCGCGAAAAGCGTGATGGCTGCTGTGGCGCTCCCGCTAGTGTAGTTGGAATCGCCCAGGTAAGAGAAACTCACCGAATTGGGGCCTATCCCCAGTCCGTATACAACATTGAACGTGGCTGATCCGTTCGTTATCGGTTGAATAAGTCCCATGAAGGGCATGGTGAGGGACACAGAACCGGTCGGAGTTGGACTTCCGCTGGGACCATTCAAAGTAACACTCAGTGAAAAGGGATAGGTCACCGCCGTTGTGGGCGCTGTCACAGTCAGGGTGGGTGTAATGGTCCCAGAGGAATTTACCTCAACATAGGTCGTACCAGCACTGGCGCTGTAGTACGAGTCGCCACTATAGTGCGCAGTCAGAGGCTGCGATCCCAGAAGCAGGGAATTGGCGGCAACAGTGACGGTGGCTTTCCCATTTACGAGAGTTGCGGAAGGCGAAGTATAGCCGATGGGATTGTTGGTTCCTTGACCGGTGATATACACAGTGCCAGTGGGGACAGGCAAGCCACCCACTACGGCGGCCATAACAACGACCGACAGCGGCTGATTGACCTTGATGGAGGTTGACGCGGGGACAAGCGAGACTGGAGGACTAACCGGGTTGACGATCATCGTTATTCCAGTTACTTCGGGGGAAGGTGCATAGTTAAGATCGCCGTTGTACTTCGCTGATACGCTCTCGGTGCCAGGAGGAAGGAGGCCTGTTGTGAAAACTGCTTTCCCGGTAGTCAGTATGCCCGGTGCGCCCGCTGTCCCGGTGACGGGAGCCGATCCAAGTATGGTGGTGCCGGTCTTGAAGGTGACTGTGCCCGTCGGGAGAGCGCCATCACTGTTCAAGTTGATAAAGGTCGTAGTAAAGGTCGCCAAATCACCGGCGGTGATGACATTCGGATAGGCATTCGGGGTGTCAAGCGTGGTGATGGCAGGCTGCAAAGTGACTGCCACTGGGGCGCTAGTGCTGGCCTGGAAGCTTGCGTCTCCCGGAAAGACCGCGGTGAGGCTGTTGCTCCCTGCAGGAAGCGTAGTGGCTTGCAGCTCGGCAACCCCGTCGCTGGAGAGGGCGGATGTAGCGAATGTCGCAGAGCCGTTCTTGAACGTAATGGTGCCAGTGGCCGGCCCATTTGGGCTGGCGGCGGAAGCGCTGTTGCCGAAGGGTTGCGCATCGATGAGATAAATGAATCCGTAGTATAGGGTCGACGCCGCTTTGCCTGTCGAAGGATCGTATCCTGCAACCTTGAGGTTTGTCGTGCTGCTTTCAGGGGCCACCGTCACCGGGATTGCGTTGGAGTCGCTCTTCGCAAATGTGCCGTCGCCGCCATAGTGAGCCGAGACCTGGTAAGTGCCGCCTGGAAGCGAAGTGGTAGTGCCGGATACGCTTCCGCTCGCAAGCGCAAAGCTCGCAATGCTCTCGGCATTCGGTCGGCTGGCCGGGCTCAGATTGTCAACGAGCGCGATGTTTCCCGTGGGCGTACCACTGGTGCTGTTCACCGCCGCACTCACAGCGACGCTCTGCCCGTGAGTAATATTCAGCGCCGTGGTCGCGCCGTTCAGCTGCAGAGACGAGGTGGTGGCAGTGAAGCTCGCGCTGCCCCAGTCTCCCATCATCTGTGCCGCGTCCACACTTCCCAGACCGGTGGCCGGGTCATAACCTGTCGCGGCATTGTATCCCGAAAGGAAGTAAGTGCTCGGAGCGGTGACAGGTGTGCAATCAGGCGTGCCGGAAGTGCAGACTACGGAAATGTCACCAGTTACAACATCGTGAAATACAGTCGAATAGTTCGTCTTGGCAAGGTGGTAAAGCGCATAGTCCGCCTGGCCCAGACGGGAACCGACCTTCTGCTGCAAAAGCGCTAACATACCAGCAAACGCTGGGGCCGAAGCGGAAGTTCCTCCAATCCCAGTCAGGTTGAAGCTGTTCCCTGTGGCGCCCGCCGCGCAGTCGGCCACGGGGTTACCGCCTGCATCTTGGTCGAAATTGGTGCAGATGCCCCAATTTGCCCCGTAGAATCCGTTTCCCGCGAGTAATGAAACATCTGGGAGGCTTCGGAAGCTGCTGGTCCCAAATCCGCTTTGAAAGCCAGGCGCCGAGTAAACCGTGCTCAGCCCACCTCCCCCCGCGACAATGTTGTCGGGACTCGAAATGGGAGCATTCAGCAAAATGGACGTATTGGGAAACGTAGAGTCGTTCCACGGCTCTTCAGGAATATATTTGAGCGCGCTGCGATGATTCGGCAACGTGTTCGTAACATCGACATAGTTTGTAAAGCTGCTCGGGAAGTTGCTATAGAGTGCGTCAAAGTCAGTGCCGCCCACAGCGATGTTATAGGGGGTGGAGCTTATACCATTGACAGCCAGACCTCTCACGGCGACGGACTCAACATTTGGGTTATCGCATCCTGCCGAGCCGCTGTCGCCGGTAGAAACGGTAACGGCAATTCCTTGAGCGGCAGCCTGCGCCCAAAGGCTGGAAATGAGTTGATTGCCGGCAGTGCCAAAGGCGGCTTCACAGTTGCCGAAGCTAACGTTGAGAATGTCGGCTTGGTTATCGTCGATAGCGCGTTCGATGGCCAGAAATAAGCCGGACTGATAGGCAGTGTCTGCCGCGGTGTAGAGAATGATGTTGGCGTTGGGAGCAATTCCAGACGAAACCTGGGTGTCGAGGTAGGCTTCCGCGGCATCGCCATTCTCTCCTGGATCTGCTCCATCTACGACAACCATGGCGGCCTTTGCAGGCAAACCAAAAGTGGAACGATAATTTGCGTTTTGTGTTAGGTCGATATTCGAGTCGCCGGCGATACCGATTGTGACCCCCGTGCCGTCATAAGAAGTGCCAGAGTGATTGGGGTTGAGAGTCGTGGGCGTGTCGTAAATTGTGGCCGCGTCCGCCGGCCCAACGAAAATTGCGTACCCATTGGTGGCGCTACCAATCGTGTAGGTGGGAGTAATCGTGTGGGTTTGCGCGTCGTATCTGCCGCTGGGACCGCGGATGTATTGCGCCGTGGGCTTGAGGCTGTTGAGCGAAGCAATGCCGGCGACTACCGGTGCCAGGGCGGTTGGAATCTGAGGGTCGGCGGCATTGGCCCAGAATTTCTGCCCATTGTTGGAATAGCCGTGGATCGAGGTGTGGAATGCACTTTGCACTTGGCCGACTGTGCCCGAAAACTCGATCGCAACGCGCCCGCTTGGCACCTTGTTCACCGTGAAGCCCTGGCCAGTGAGCCACGCCTGTACAGTCTGCAAGTCAGCGTCACTTATCCCAAAGCGTTTGCCAAATTCAGTTGGACTAAGAAACTTGAGATAGTTAGGCGAGTCTTTGTCCTGAACCGACTGGAGATATGTCTGGAGGTCGGCTTCTTGCTGTGTACTGCGCGAGAGAACCAGAAGCATGCGGCTGGCCGGCATCGAAACGGGCGCCGGGCCATTGTCCAAACTCGCTCGTACTAGTGGATGAACATTTCCACGCAGAGCCACCAGCGATGAATCATTGATCGCCGTGGTGATCCGCGACTGGGCTTCCACGCTTCGAGGAACCTGGGCGAGAGCTGAAACAGCGGAAGCCGTTAGATACGCGAAGGACAAGCACATGAGAAAGAACCGAGACTTTCGACAAAGCATTGCAATGAGCCTTCCCAATGCGAGAGACTAGCCGCAGCCTGCCACTCGAATTCCGGCGATCAACAGATGCTGTCGGGGATGTTCGCGAAGTCTACCACACAGGGCGCGCCTTCTCCATGACCGTGGATGTGTTTAACGACTACTCATCTATTGAATAAGGGTCTTACGTGTCCGCTTGATCTTGACTGTTTCGCTGAAACGGACCCCAAGCGGGAGCTTCTCGCACGTGGAACCTTGGTGATGCTACCCTATCGGTATCGTGCTCGTTTTGCCCTCGCTTACCTAAACAGACTCGGCCCCAGCTTGTGCGTCAAAACTGGCAGAATTGAGCGATGGCGAGGCTCGTGCGATCGCAGTTTCTGTAAGTTTCTCATTCTAAACGTGGCCCCGTAGCTCAGATGGATAGAGCGTCGGTTTCCTAAACCGCAGGTCGGCTGTTCGAATCAGCCCGGGGTCACCATAAAATGAATAACTTAGGAGATTGATTCTCATCGGAAAAAGCGCTGGTGCCAGTTATGGTGTCAGTTGTGCTAGACTACTGCTCGAGAGAGCTCATGGCAGGGAAAAAGTCATCGGCCAAGGTCAGAGGAGTGTACGAACGGGACCTAGGCAGCGGCATCTGGTGGATTCGGTTCACGGAGAATGGCAAGATCCGGCGGGAACGCGTCGGGCGCCGTTCCGACGCGATTGCGCTCTATCAGAAACGGAAGGCGGATGCCCGGGCAGGGATCATGCTACCGAGCAACTTGGGGCAGCGGCCACTAGACATCGCGGAGCTTGGGGAAGAGGCGAAGCAGTGGTACAAAGATCACGGTAAGCGGGATATTCGAACTTTCACCAGCCGAATGGATTTGATCATCAAGGAACTAGGCAGCCGCGCCGCCGACTCCCTAAAGCCCAAGGAGATCGACAACTGGCTCGGTGGTCATTCTGAGTGGAGTCCAGCTACCAAAAACCGGTACAAGACTGTACTGAGCAAGGCGTACCAGCTTGCCCTCAGAAGCGACAGGGTCAACCGCAATCCCGTCCGCTCAGTTGAGCGAAGAAATGAAGGGGACGGCCGCATACGGTATCTCAGGCCCGAGGAGGAGGTTCGGCTCAAGGAGGCGATCAAGCGTCTTTGTCCAGGCCATATGCCGGCGTTAATCTTCGCCTTGCACACCGGGCTGCGAAAGTCGGAACAGTTCGGGCTCAGATGGAGCGATGTGGACATGAGCCGCAGAGTTATTATTGTTCCTCATCCCAAGAACAACAGGTCGCGAGAGATCACAATGAACGAAACTTGCTTCGCGGTGATCGCCGATCTATACAAGAAACGCCCCGACGACGATCGGATCTTCAGGTCAGATCGATACAACAAGCGCCCCATTATCGACATCAGGAAGGCATTCGAAAGGGCACTAAAGGAAGCCAAGATCGAGGATTTCACTTGGCATTGCCTTCGTCACACTTTCATCACCCGGCTGGTCCAAGCTGGGGTTGACCTGCGCACAGTTCAATATCTTGCGGGGCACCAGAGTCTGGCGATGACGGGGCGATACGCCCACTTCGCTCCAGGCTTGAATCAGGCCTGACGGGCGACAATTAGAAGTACCGGTCAACGACAAACAAAATTCCCGATGCAACGACAATTAGGCCAAGCGTATTCCGGTTCATCGGAGCGGAGGCGGATTGGTCACGGACAAGCAGGTTCGGAGGTTGTTTGCGTTGATAAAGATAGAGACAAACCAGGAGATTGCGGCGGCCAAGGCAGGGATGGATGCCAAGACTGCGCGAAAGTATCGCCGTCATGGCGGATTGCCCAGCGAGTTACCGGCGGCAGTGCGCGGTCGGACACGGCCCGATCCGTTCGTCGATGTTTGGGACGATGTGCAGAAGTTGTTTGAGGGCAACGCGGGGCTTGAGGCCAAGACGGTGTTCGAGTTTTTGCAAAGGCAGAACCCCGGTCGTTTTCAGGACGGGCAGGTGCGCACGT
>JANXQR010000252.1 GCA_025353435.1 Acidobacteriota bacterium
GAGGCTGTCCATCAGTGCGCATGCCGATGCGTATAACGTCGGTCTGGTACTCGCTGGGCTTCGAAGTACTGCCTTCTGCTACCTGTGGTTCAAGTCTCGATTCATCCCAAGAGCATTGGCGGCCTGGGGCATGGTTGCGTCTTTTCTAATGGGCGCGTGCGCATTTTCGTTCATCATTTTCCCCGAGTTTGCGAGGGACATCCCCGTTGAAATCTATGGAGCTCCTATCTTCTTCTTCGAGATGACGATGGGTTTTTGGCTCCTGTTGAAGGGATTACCACCTTCGGAGTTGCGCCCGATAGATTGAGCAGGTCGAGAGCCCAGGAGTTGACATGACACGCGCCACAAACGCAAGAATCGCCGGATTCACGTACCTCTTCTACGCAGTAATCGGAATTTGCGGCGATCTCCTGATGAGGCGTGCGTTCGGCGGCGTAGATGATGCCGCGACACTCGCGCGCTTCGCCGAGTATGCGATCGACGTGCGAATCGACATCCTGATTAAGGTGCTCGAATCCTTCTCGGCCCTCGTGCTGGCCGTGACACTGTACGGGATCACGCGCGACGAGGACCACGAGCTTGCGATGATGGCCATGGTTTGTCGCGTTGCGGAAGGCGTGCTCGGTGCGCTCAGTATCCCGAGCTACCTGGGATTGGTGTGGCTCGCGAAGGCGGGGATCGGACCGGGCGCCTTGGACAGCTCTACAATAAATGCGCTGCGCACGTATCTGCTGATGCCGGTGCCGAGCGTTCCCCTCGGTACGATCTTTTTTGCCGTGGGGAGTACGATCTTTTCCTATCTCCTCCTGCGCGGACGGATGGTACCCGTCTCAATCGCATGGATGGGCGTGCTCGCATCGGGCCTGCTTGTTGTGTTACTGCCCCTGCAACTCGCCGGTGTCCCCACAGGACCGCTGACCGGGTACTACCAGTGGCTGCCGGCCCTCGTATCCCAAACCGTGCTCGCGCTGTGGTTGCTCATCAAAGGTGTCGCCGCAACGCCGACGCGATGAGCCCTACACCGCAAGATGTATGAATCAATGGGATCCGAGCTTCGTTAGGGGATCATTTGCAAGAAGTCCACGGAAGCGGGCGACCCGGCAGCATGCAGCAGCTTCAAAAGACTCTCGCCCACAACCGTAGCTTCCCCCGCCCGACAGGCGATTTCACCATCACCGCAAACTCTTCCGTGCCCGGCCGCGCAACCGGATTCAAACTTGCCGCTTAGACCTCGTAGGCGGTATGTATCGGCAGAAAAACTTGTACGGTCGTCCCATGCTTTTCCACATCTATGCTGCTTTCGATGGCAATCGTGCCATTGTGGCCTTCAACAAACTGTTTCGCGATGAACAACCCGATTCCTGTACCAACCGTATGACGCGTCGTAAAGAATGCGTCGAATACCTTCGGTAGGATTTCCCGCGCAATCCCCACTCCGTCATCCGCAACCGTCAAAACGACACCGTCAGATGGAACCTCCGTGTCGCTGACAGAAATCGAAACAGTGCCACCGGCAGGCATTCCATAGATCGAATTCACAATCAGATTCGAAATCACCTGCATCATCTCCCCGCGACGCAGTGTGACCTTCCTTGAAGATTCGATTGATTTCCTGATAGTAATACCGGCCGCCATGCACCGTGGTTCGTAAATTGCAATGGCGTGTTCCGCGATATCGCTTAGGCTTGCGCGAACAGCGGATACATGTTCCCGGTAGTAGCCCAGCGTCTGCTTGGCGATATGCGACACGCGCGCCAACTCGCTTTCCGCAGTCGCAAGGTACTTGATCGCCTCCTTGTCGGTGGTCAAATGTCGAAGAAGGTAAAGAAGATTTACCACGGCTTCCAGCGGGTTGTTGATCTCATGCGCGATGGTTGCGGCCATCCGGCCGGTCGCCGCAATCTTTTCCGCCTGCAATATTGATTGCTCCATTCGTTTGCGGGCGGATACATCCCGGAGAATCTTCGAGGCTCCGATGATACGGCCATCCGTGTCTCGGATCGGAGAGATGGTCAGAGACACGTCTAGCAAGCGGCCGTCTTTCGTCAATCGAACCGTTTCGAAGTGCTCCACCCGCCGGCCTGCCCGTATGTTTTCAATGATGATCTTCTCGTCCCCGTGAAGGTGCTCGGGGATCAGCTTCAGAATCGATTGGCCGATCATTTCCTCTGCGGAATATCCGAACACATGCGTTGCAGCGGCATTCCAGCTTTTAATGATTCCGTTCAGATCCTTGCTCAAAATCACATCCTCTGACGACTCGACGATGGCCGCCAGTTCGCCAAGGTGTTTGCTACTTTCCTGTAACGCCTCCTCTGTCTTCCGAATCTCCGTAATGTCGCGAACCGTTCCCAGAATTCTGCCTTTGGGGCCGTCCAACTCGGATTGGAGATTTCCCGTGATTTCAACGCGGCGAAGGGTCTTGTCCGGGAGATAGATCATCCCTTCAAAATGGAATGGTTCGCCTTTTTGCACGGTGCCCTGGACGGCCTGCTGAAACGAGTTGCGGTAGTCGGGATGCACCACGTCGCGCAGAAATTCCGCTCCGTTGACCGGGCCCCGTTCGCGGCTCCGGCCGAAAATCTCGTACATCCGATCATTTTCCCAACTGCCACCATCGCCAATCGTGTCCCAGACAAACACTCCGAGCTTGGCGGCTTCAGTAGCAAGCTTGAGCCGCGCCTCACTGTCGCGCAGCCGCTGGGCTCCCACCACGGTCGCCGTCATGTTGCGGAATGCGTCATAAACGCCTGCCACCAGGCCGTCTTCATAAACGGGAATGAGGGAGTAGCTCCAATAGTGTTTCTCCAACTCTCCGTTAATCAAGATCGGGATGAAAATGTTGTCCCGCACCGCCGTCTCGCCCCGATAGAAGCAGCCCTCTAGATCTGCACCCACCAGGTCCCATGCCTCATGAAACACCTCGCGATAGAGGCCGCCAAGGGCATTCGGGTGCTTTTTCGTCAAAGTGGAAATCGCGGCGTCATTATAGAGAAACACCATCTCAGGGCCCCAGGCGAGGATGGTTGGAAAGGGGGAATGGAGCATCAGGTTCGCGGTTGCCAGCAGGGTATCTGACCACTCTTCAATGGGCCCCAGCGGAGTCATTGACCAGTCAAAGGCGCGAATGTGACAAGCCATTTGACTGCTTCCGGTAATCAGAGTGCCGCTGCGGCTAGGGAAGGTTGACTTAGCCATCAGATCGCCGGTTCCACTCTACGAACCTGTTCCTGTCTCCATCTAAGCTCATTTGGACAGTCTCCATTGCTGAAGGCTTAGATGCTTCCAAATACAGCCGCGTCTCGGCCGGCGCAAATTACCTGATTACTCCAAATTTGGTAGTCCGCTCCGGCCTGGGCGCCTGTTCCCCAAACACTCCTTGTGGTTCTCCGTACCCGGCGTCCTTCGCGTTCGACCGTTTGTCCTCATACATCAGTAAATCGGCCTTGATGCAAAGAGATTCCACGTCTTGTGCATCCTCGGGAAACAACGCCACTCCCAGGCTTCCGCCCACACAAATGGAGCGTTCCTTCACCTTCATCGGCTCATGAAGCAGCTTCAAAAGGTTCTCGCCTACAAGCGTCGCTTCCTCCCGGCTGATGGGCGATTCCAGGATCACTGCAAACTCATCTCCGCCCGTCCGCGCCACCGTATCGGTGCGCCGTACCCGCCCATTCAATAGATGCGCCACATTCTGCAGCAAAAGATCGCCCGCATGATGCCCCAGACTGTCATTCACCTGTTTGAAGTGATCCAAATCCATCATCAGCAGCGCCGTCCGCGTTTTGGTGCGTCGAGCACGCTCCACCGCAAGCCCCAGCCGGTCCATGAACAGGCGCCGATTCGGCAGACCTGTCAGGTCATCGTGCATGGCCAGGTGCTTGTTGTGCCTCACCTGGTCTTCCAGCAGCACCAGGATCATTCCCACCGCCGCCACGTACTTCGGCAGGTTCCAAACTTCGCTCTCAATGCGGACCGTGGGGAACAATGCCATCTGCAGCGGCGCAACCACAAACACCGATGCCCAGAAGAAGAAGGCGGTGATGCTGATGAATGCGCCGGCCGTCGCCCGCCTGTACATGTGCAGAAAGTG
>JANXQR010000100.1 GCA_025353435.1 Acidobacteriota bacterium
CGGGCGAGCTCGTCGCGGATCTGTGCAAGCTTGAGGCCGCGCTCCTGGAGGATTTCGGAGGCGAAGCATTTTTCTTCGCGCAGCAGGCCGAGGAGAAGATGTTCGGTGCCGATGTGCTTGTGGCCGAGGCGTTCAGCTTCCTCGGCTGCGTAGGCCAGGACGCGCTTGCATTCGTTCGAAAGCGGGAGGTCGACCGAGGTCGAAACCTTTTCGCGGATGGTGGTGTGCGCCTCGATCTGTTTGCGGATCGACTCCACCGAGGCGTGCGAGCGCAGGAATCGGTTGGTCAGTGCTTTGTCCTCGCGCAGCAGGCCGAGCAGCAGGTGCTCGGTCTCAATGTAGGGCGAGCCAAATTGGCTGGCCTCGTATCGCGCGAAGAAAATGACGCGCCGTGCCTTCTCCGTATAGCGTTCGAACATGGTGCTCTCCCTTATCTCAGGCTATCGGCTGCAGTGACTGTCCGTTGAATTACCGGCTTCAGCTTTGCGCGCCGCGCTGCCCGATCGAAACAGTGCCGGCTGGGACCCCATTGGAAAGCCACTCCTGTCCCAGAACAGCTCTTTTGGATGGTTTCGGAAGGTTCTCCGATCGCTGCAGAGTCAGATGCCTCTGAGCTTCCATCCGACCTTTTCCAGCCTGGTGGGGATTGTGTGCCAGGCCGCGTGCCCCCTACATTATTAAGACTCATTTTCTGCCCGAAATACTCTTTTTCCGGGGTCAGATGGGTTTGCCGGTTGATATTGTGTTGGTTGCTGGAATGAGCCGGCCGCTATCGAGGCGCATGATCCGGGTGCAGCGGGCGGCCAGATCCATGTTGTGCGTTACAACGATTGAGGTTAGGCCGTAGTTGGCGTGAATCCGTTCAAGAAGCTCAAAAACCTGGTTGGCGGTAGCGGCGTCAAGGTCGCCAGTGGGCTCGTCGGCTAGCAATAACCGCGGTTTGTTCACCAGAGCACGGGCCAGCGCGACACGTTGCTGTTCGCCGCCTGAAAGCTCGCCGGGCCGGTGTTCCCGCCGGTCTTCAAGGCCCACTTCACGCAGCCAGTTTAACGCGATTACCAGAGCTTCGCGCCTGGCCATGCCGCCCGCCATCAGGGGCATGGCTACGTTCTCCTGCGCGGTGAACTCTGGAAGCAGATAGTGGAACTGCCAGACGTAGCCGATCTCGCGGTTGCGGAAGGAGGCTGCCTGCCGGGGAGTGAGAGTGGCCACATTGGTTGAGGCGCAGTATACCGTTCCGGCGGAGGGTGCATCAAGGGCGCCCAGAATGTGCAAAAGCGTGCTTTTTCCGGCGCCCGATTGCCCCACGATGGCGACGAATTCGCCGGTCGAGACCTTGAAGTCGAGATGCTGGAAGAGGGTGAGATTGCCGCGCGCGGTATGGTAGGTTTTTTCGAGGTCAGTGACTTGAATGATTGGAGAGCTGACTGGAGGATCGGACACTCGCAGCTCCGGTTCCCGCAGGGTGCGGGTGACCTGGGCGGCAGCCGCTGAAGAGTTCTCCGTCATCTTTAAACGTTATTCTAACTTGTCAAGCGGCGAGGTGATTTATGTCACTCGACAGCAAAGGTTTGGGCGAATTGAGGCTGACGGTAATCGGCGTCACAGCCAACGCTGCGAGGGGTGACTAGAATCTGGCGGGAACATGTAGCCGGAGGCTGGCACTGCATGAAACTTCTTCGCATATTGGCTCTCATCACTCTTGGATTTCTGGGCGTGACTTCGATCGCGGGAAGTATTCCGATGATCCTGGACCCTTCCGGCGGGTTGCTGCGCATGCCACTGAGCCTGCTGGAGCATTCTCCCTTTCATAGTTTCCTGATTCCCGGAATCATTCTGCTGCTGACCAACGGCCTGGTTGTTGTTGTCGTTTTTTTGGCGGCTGCGCGACGCGTGGAAGGCTATGGGAATCTGGTCGCGACGCAGGGAGTGGTGATCATAGGATGGATCACGGTTGAGGTGATCTTCCTGAGGACGGCCGTCTGGCCGCATTACGTGTACTGGGCGGTGGGACTGGTGTTAATAGTGTGCGGGATCGCGCTCAGGCGGGATCGACGTGCTGTGAGGGCGCGGGAATTAGTGATGCGCTAATACTCGATTTTGTTGGGCGTGTCGATCCAGGTGGCAAAGCTGACCCAGGCTTCGTCGCGAAGAAGCTGTCTAACGGGCAGCGAGCGGTCGGGCTGATTCTTGCGGAATTCGGCGTAGAGGAAGGCGTCGTCGAAGCCGGCGCGGGCGGCATCTTCAGCGGAGCATGCGTAGTAGATGCGATCGAGGCGCGCCCAGTAAGACGCAGAGAGGCACATGGGGCAGGGCTCGCAGCTGGTGTAGAGCTCGCATCCGGTCAGAGTGAAGGACTTGAGCGTGGTGCAGGCAGCGCGAATGGCCACAACCTCAGCGTGCGCCGTGGCGTCATTGGTCACCGTGACGGAGTTGGCGCCTTCGCCGACGATCTCTCCGTTGCGCGTGATGACCGCGCCGAAGGGACCGCCGCGGCCGGTGACAACATTCTTCGTGGCAAGGGCGATGGCGCGGCGCAGAAAGTCGGGATTGGGTGCGGGGGGCGTGGGCAAATTGACGTCCTCCTGACAGCTGCATGATGGCGTTGGCGGGAGCGCGACAACGCCAGTATGGCACAAGGCAACTTTGGCCCGGCTGCTCGCCCTCAGTAAAGCCGGTCGAGGTCCGCTGGTGTATCGATGTCAATTTCGCCGTCGGGGAAAGGGACTCCAACCACTGGGCAGGGCGGTTTGCTGAACAGCGCGCGGGCACCGGCATCTCCGCGAAGTTCGAATAGTTGACGGAAAGTACCACGCGGAAAGACGGCGGGCGTACCGAGTGCTCCGTCGTACGCCGAAGCCGCGATGACAGCGCCATATTGCATTGAAAACATGCGCATCAGCGCACGGAGATGTTCGGCGGATAAGCGCGGCTGATCGCAGGTGAGCAGCAGTACGCCCTCCGTGGCCGGAAGCTCCCCAAAGACTGCACGCAGCCCAGCCTGGATGGAGCTGGAGATCCCCTCCTGCCAATCTTTATTGATCACCGGAACTGCTCCATCTCGCAGCCCCGCGGGCAGGATTGTTTCAAGATTGGCCCCAAGGACCACGAACACAGGATCGGCAGCGGCTTCCTTTGCGAGGCGAATTGCACGCGCGAGCAACGTCTCACCCCGGTACATCACGAGTTGTTTTGGTTGGCCGAGGCGGCTGCTGGCGCCGGCGGCGAGCACGATGGCGGGAATCCCCATAGATACAAGTCTAGTGGAGCGATGCGCGCGGCCTGTTTACAATCCAGCCTATGTCCCTTTCCCTGGGCAACATTCGGAGCCTTCGCAGTGCTCTCGCCAACAAGCTCACTTCGCCCACGCGGTTGGCTGAGGCTGCTCTTGAAAACGCAAATCAGAATCCGAGCCGCAACACTTACCTGTGGCGCTATCCGGCGTGGACGCTGGAGGAAGCGGAGCGGGCTGAGGCGATGCCGGCGAGTGACGGCGGCGCGTTCGGCGATGGGCGCAGTCTGCTGTGGGGCTTGCCCATCTCTGTGAAGGATTGCTTCGATCTGGCAGGTTCGCCGACTAGTTGCGGGACGCACTTCTATCGTGACACCCACGGCATTGCCAAGCGCGATTCGTGGGTGGTGGAGCGGCTGCGCGCTGCGGGAGCGGTCATCACCGGCAAGACGCATCTGCATCCACTGGCGTACGGAATCACGGGGGAGAATCCGGAGTTCGGTGACTGCTTGCAGCCGGGCGATTCAACGAAGTTGACGGGTGGATCGTCTTCCGGCGCATGTGCAAGCGTGATGGAAGGGTCGGCGGTGGCGGCGATCGGGACGGACACAGGAGGCTCGATCCGCGTGCCGGCGGCGCTGTGCGGGCTGGCCGGATATCGCGCTTCACTGGGCCGAGGGAACTGGAGTGGCGGTGCGCACCTGGCGGAGTCATTCGACACGCTTGGGTGGCTTTTTGCGGATCTTGAAGAAGCTCCGCTGCTGGGGAGTTTTTTTGCCGAGAAGGAACCGATTCACATTCGCGCGTTCGGGCGATTTGCGACGGTGGGCGAAGAATTTCTTCACGATTGTGAGGCGGACATTCGCGCGAGTTATCGGCAGACGATTCGTGAATTGGACTCACTGGGATTGCATGCGACCGAGATCGATGTCCGGTGGTGGGGAGAGGCGCAGGAGATCTTTGCGCCCATCCAGGCGTGGGAGGCGGCGGGCTATCATCGCGGCAACTTCGAGGCATTCGAGACGGCGATTCGGGAGCGGCTGGAGTGGGGATCGCGCATCACGCCGGATGAGATAGGAACACTGCGCGGACGGCATGCGAACTTCAAGGCTCGCATGGACGCATTGTTTGATGAGCATGAGTTGGTGATGCTCCCGGCTGCACCCGTGGCGCGACTTGAAGCCGGCGCGGACCACACCGACACCCGCAAACGGTTGCTGCGCTACACCGCTCCGTTCAGCCTGGCGGGGGTGCCGGCGGTGACGATTCCGTGCTCTGTTGGCGGCATGCAGATGGCCGCGGCACGCGGACAGGATGAGGCGCTGCTGCAGGTGGCGGCGCTACTGGGAGCGAAACGGAAGGCAGAGAACAAGAGGTAGGCGCGACGCATTGGCAAACGATTGAAGGGAACGCGTAACAAGAGGCAAAGAGCATGCCTCAGTGGCTAAAGCCCAATCTTTGGTTTGTGGCCGAAATGTCAGGGCTGAAGCCCTGACCTACTAGCCCGGAGCAACAGCACCGACTTCCTGCTCTGACCTACCGCTAGATTTGCGATGACGGCAGCGGGCTCAGGATCAGGTTGGTGATGTTGCTGACGATGGATTCAAACGCATAGCGCGGATCGGTTGAGAGCTTCTTCCAATCGGGGTGGTTGCGGAAGGTATCCCAATGCGCGTCGAGTTCGGTTAGGCCGGGAAAACTCAGCATGTAAGTCAGGCAGGGCATGCGCGCGCCGATGAGCACATCTCCAAAAAACACGTTGTGAAAGCCTGCCGCCGTGAAGACACCGAACTCGCCGGCATTGAACATTTCCACTTTGCGCACGTGGTCGCGATAGCTGGGGCTCTCGTATGTACGGAGTTGGAAGATGCGCTTGGCCTTTGTATCGGGCGGCGTGACGCGCGGCCAGCCTTCAAAGGCGGACATGAGACAGGAGTCGACGCGCACGAATGCGTTGGCGGTGGCGGGGGCGGCCCAGAATGCGTCGGCAGCTTTGAGGAAATCTTCATCCTGCCCCAGTTGAAGGTCAACCGTAGCGAGCGCCTCAACCGAGGTGCCAGGGATCAGCACGTAATACGCCGGTGTGTCGGGCCCAATGTCGAGCTTGAACGCGCCTACAGGCCCCATGGCGCGGCGTGCCAGCGCGGGTACCAGTGTGTCGTTCAGATAATGCTCGGTGAGGCCGACCTGCGGTCCCATTTGCACGAAGTAACGCCGCAACTGATAGAACTCGCGGGCGTGGGCAGTTTCAGCCTGAACACCGGCGCTGCCGGCAACTGCGGCTGCGGATGTGGCGAGAGATGCGGCAAGAAATTGGCGACGCTGCATGGGAGGCCTCCAAACGAAAGGCCATTCTATGACATGCGCCTACTCCTCGCCGATGTCCTCATTCCAGACTTCAGGATGTTTGGCGATGAACGCCTCGAGCAACTGGCGGCACGCGGCACTGTCCATGTCGATCACGTTCACGCCGTGTTCGCGGAGCCAGTCTAGGCCGCCGGCGAAGGTGCGGCTCTCTCCCACGACCAGCGTACCGATGCGAAACTGGCGCACCAGGCCGCTGCAATACCAGCACGGCGCGAGCGTGGTGACCATGATGAGGCTGCGATAACTGCGCTGACGGCCGGCGCGACGGAAGGCGTCTGTCTCGCCGTGAATGCTGGGATCGCCCTGCTGTACGCGGCGATTGCGGCCGCGGCTGAGCAACTCGCCTGAGGTTGTGAACAGCGCGGCGCCAATGGGAATGCCGCCTTCGTCGAAACCCTGTTGGGCTTCTTCAATTGCGACGGCGAGCATGCGTGTGTAATCGGTGTGGTCCATAGGTCGTGTGCGGCGCGTTTATTACTAGAGGTCCTGATTTCGATGATACGGTGGCGCGTTGCTTTTTTGCGGCGCGGGTGTGAAGCCTTGGTTTCAATATTAAGAAATGTAAAGTGCGGGGGGACGGCCTGCCTCGTCAGCGACCCTATCTTTCTCATATTTGGCAATTTACAGCCAACTTTGGGCAGAGTCTTCCGCGCCTGCCGGCCCTTGACTTGAAGCGCGCTCAAGGGAGTAGGTTGAGAATATGAGGGATGGCGGGTACACCATTCGGACCATGGCGGCGCGGTGCGGAATGACCACGCACACGCTGCGCTACTACGAACGTGTGGGATTGATTCAACCGGTTGGACGGGCGCGCAACGGGCACCGGCGCTACTCCGATGCCGACGAGGCGTGGCTGAACTTTCTGCACTGCATGCGCGATACGAATATGCCCATCCGCGAGATGCAGCGTTATGCAGCGCTGCGCGAAGACGGTGATGATTCGTCGCTCGATGGGCGCAAGATTCTTGAAGATCATCGCGCGACGATTGCCGCGCAGATTGTGGCTCTGGAAAAAGCGCACGCGCTGCTGAACCACAAGATCGAGAATTATCGCAAGATTGAGGAACGGATTCGGGTTCCGCGCCCGATGCGTGAGGCCGCGGAAGGTCGGACGCTGGCGACGGCCGGGTAACCCCGGCGCTAAGGATTTGTATTGGATCGAAGTTGGCGCGAAGATTGTTATGGACACTTCCCAGTGGCGGAAAACACCGTTCCCTGGCGCATGGCGAATCAGATAGGATAGCGAGACGGCAGGCGTTCCGAAACCCTCTGCATTCGTAGCCTGCTTATTCCCCTTTTCCCGTTTCATCGGCCTGCGAATCGGCCATTCCGATTCAAGGCAATGCGAGGAGGTCTCTATGGCAGAATCCAACGACCTGCGCTTCAAGCACCTGCGCGGAACCCGCACGCAGAACCCCATTGACGCCCCGGCAGACGCCGAGCGGCAGTGCATCGACTTGGAACCGTTGGCGCTTGACGCGTCGGGCACAGGCAAAGGCCGATTCAGCAGGCGCTCGTTCCTGTCAGGACTGGGCGCTACGGGATTGCTGGCGGGCGCCGTGCCGCTTGTCCAAGGCGCGCCTGCAATGTCTCCTGCCGATGAAGCAGCCGAGGCCAGAGAAGGCACAGCCAACTTGACTCTCCGGGTAAACGGCAAGGACTACGTGCTGCGCGGGCTCGATACGCGCGCCACATTGCTTGATACGCTGCGCGAGCGGATTCATCTCACTGGCACAAAAAAGGGATGCGATCACGGCCAGTGCGGCGCATGCACGGTGCAC
>JANXQR010000105.1 GCA_025353435.1 Acidobacteriota bacterium
GTGAGATTGCAGAACATGCGCAGATGGCGATGCTCACAATTCAAACAATCTTCCGGGGGGTGATGTGTATGGAAGGTGGCCATGTCGGACTGAGTGAAGTATAGCTCACTTATCTATCCGGTGAACAACTAGTGTTAGATCAATCGGTTAAGCAAATTTTCGCCTGCAGCGATGTGCGCAAGGTCACACGTGATGCATTCAGGTGAATCTACCCGTTACGCGACATTGGCTCGCGCACTCCGTCGCGTTCTTCCCACTTTCGATAAGCTGCTGGAGCGGTAACCGCGCGACACCTCTCGCGCCAATTCTTCCAAGAGTCTCATCCGCAAGGGCGGATAGCCCTGGAATGCCTGCTGCAGGCATCCGATGGGCAACAGAAGCATAGACCCCGGAGTCTGGGCGATGAGGGAAAAGGTGTGGTGGTAGTCGCCTAGCGCCGCAGCGAGTTCCACCAGGTCGCCGGGGCGCGCCGTGCCGAGCACGATGCGCGTATTCAGCCTTTCGGTACGGCGCTGTAACTGCCCCGAAACCACGAGGTACAACCCTTCGCAGAGAGAGGATTGCCGAAAGATGGTTTGGCCGAAGTCGAAGCTGATGGTTTGGGCAGAGGCAGTAAGGAGGATGCCGGTTTCCGGCGGGCAGGCCAATAACTCAGACACCGGGTGTGCCTCGACTGCGTCCACGCGAGCAAACCGTGCTTCTGGCTGCATTGCTCTCTCTCCTTCATCAGGCGCCAATCACGCGGCTCCTGCAAACCCGCTGCAATGGATCAGCCGATCTCCATTGAAACGGTTTCCTCCAGGTTGACTGCATGGACCACTGCAGCCGCGGGGACACACAACACAGGCACGCGAGAACTGGCGAGCAAGTTAAACGCCGTCCCGTGAGGTCCACGCGAATCGCTTTTCCGCTTCACTCCGAGCACAAGAATGCTGGGAGAATACTGTGCGATCGCCTGAGTCAAGGCTTCGGCGGGATGTCCGTCCTTGACGATGCAGCGCACAGGAAGATCTCCGTCGACCTGAATGCCGAACTGCTTCAGAGTGGTGGCGCATGGATTCAGAAACGCAGAAACTTCTGCTGGCGTCCGAGCATGAACAATAATCAGCGTGCGCTTGAATGCCGTAGCCAGAGAACTGGCTGCGTCCACCGCGGATTCGAGCGCTTCGTTGCGATCCATCGCCAGCAGCACGGGACCGCCCGGAGTGGGCCGATTCTCGCCTGCATTCCAATCCGCGGCAACCGCGAGTACGGGACATTGCGAGAGTCGAACGAGGCGCTCTGCAATGGCGCCGACGGCAATTGGCCCAGCGCCGTAGTGTCCGCGCGTTCCGAGCACCACCAGGCCTGCGTCGTATTGGCGAACCAATTCCAGCAACATTTGCACTACCGCGCCCTGCCGCACCTCCGTGTGGCTATGAATTCCTTCCTGAAGTAGTTCGGCGCCCATCGAATCCAGTTTTGCGCGGGCTGCCTCCGTTAACTTCCGACGTACCCTGCCGGGTACAGCTTCGATCGCCGCGTACTCGATGGGGTCGAGGCCGTGCGCGATCACAATGCGTGCGCTGTACGCCAGAGCGAGTTTGCGCGCGTACTCCATTGCAGCCTCAGACTTACCTTCCAAATCCGTTGCCACGACAATTGTCTTCATGCTTCCGGCAAAGCTCATGGTTCCTCCAGTGCTTTGAGTGGCGCGATCCCGGCCACCTTTCTCGCTATTG
>JANXQR010000124.1 GCA_025353435.1 Acidobacteriota bacterium
CGCAAGCTGGTCCTGAATGGCCTTGTTCATCAGCGGGTGGCGGGGATCGGTGATCAGCTTGTTCCAGTCGTCGCGACGGATGCGCACGGCAAACGCATTCGGATCGTAAGTGGGGTGAGATACCAGCGCCAGAATCTCGCCATTGCGCGGGTCCATGGCGACGACGGCGCCGTTGTTCTCGCCCAGCGCAATCTCGGCGGCGCGCTGAATGTCGAGATCGATAGTGAGTTTGAGATCTTGCCCGGGTTTGGCGTGATCGGTGCCGAGGATGCCCACTTCGCGGCCGTGGCTGTCGACAATCACGTCGCGCGAACCGTCTTCGCCTCGCAGCAACTGATCGTACGTCTCTTCCACGCCGGCCTTGCCCACCACGTCGCCAGGCTGGTAAGCCGCATAGCGGCTCTGGTTCAGGTCTTCTTCACTGACTTCTCCTACGTAGCCGATCAGGTGCGCAGCAAAACCGTCGCGCGGATAAAGACGGCGCTCTTCGTCAATGGTTTCAAGCTCGGGAAGCTCGTTGCGGTGAGCCTCAATAAATGCCTGTTCGTCCGCCGACACATCCAGCTTGATGGGAATGGGCTGATATCCGGGGGCCGCGCGATAGTGGCGCAATGTGGCCTTCAACTGCTCAAGATCGAGATGCAGGCCCTGCGCGATGACGGGAAGGTCGGCATCAATATTCTTGTTCTGCTCGCGAACCAGGAAGCAGGAAACCGACGGATAGTTGTCGACGATGAGGCGGTTTTCGCGGTCGAAGAGCTTGCCCCGCGGAGCCATGATGGGCACCTTGCGGATGCGGTTCTGTTGCGCCAATTCTCGGAAGTTGTTGCCGCCCAGCACCTGCAGCCGCCACAACCCAGCCACCAGCGCCAGCATGGTGAGCAGAATCCCGTACTGCACCGCCGCCGATTTCACGGAGGAGAGCTTTTCGCCGCGATTACCTCTGTCCTGGTACGCCATCTTCTAGGTTCTCTCTACAGGATACTGCGAATCCCGATTTCGATTCGCGGTGAAATTGGTCCAGACTTAATAAAAATCATCCGAGCTATTCATTCAACAGCCGGCACTTCCCGCGTTCATGAAACTCCAGGAATCCAAGATACGCAACACCTGTCATTCAGGTTTAGGGGACTGCCTGATCAGATCAAACCCGTCCCGATTCAGAGCGGAAACTTTCCGGGATCGTCCTTCCATGGATTGAAGATTGCCGCCCCGCTATTAATGACGTCGGCAGTGTTGCGGGTGGCGAGATAAAGATCGTTTTCGATGGCTGTCGCCGCCAGGAATGTGTCGATGACCGAGGGAGAGTGGCCAGTGACCCGTTTTGCCTGGCCGCTGATGGCTCCCCAACGCAGGACAACTGAGTCTGAAACAGCCAGAATCCGTCCGGAGAATCGCTCTTCCACGCTGCGAACCGTGTTTTCAAGGAGCGGGCGGCGTTTATCGCCTGGCGGCAGGTTTTCGATGCCCTTGCGATACTCGCCGAGAGTAATGACGCTAAGGAAAAGTTGATGTTCCGGTTGGGCGCCGATCCACAGCGCTGCCTTGGGATGAGGTCTGGCGCCCCTCACTTCGGCAATCACGTTTGTGTCCAGCAGCCAGCCCTTCACAGATGAATCTCTCTTCCGGTGTCGGGTTCGCGTTTGATGTCGAGGCCGTCCCACTCGAGGCTCTGCAGGAATTGAACCAGCGGAACCCGGTCTTTGGTTTTGGGGAGGAGCCGTTCGTAGTGATCGGGCGCAATGATCACGGCCGCTTCGCGGCCCCGGACGGTTACCAGTTGCGGCCCTGCCGTGCTTGCCAGGCGCACAACTTCACTGAATCGCGCTTTGGCGTCCTCGAGCTTCCAGCGCGCCATGGTTGCAATCCTGCGTCCAGTCTTGGCGGCAGGTTTTTGAGAATGCGTTGGCATCGGTTCGGGCCTCCTGGCACTATCTGACTATCTGACTAGATACTACAGCAATCGATCAAAACTGATTTGGCGATGGCCGGCCCAATCTGGGGCCAGGCGCTAGTCCCTGGTCTGGAACCGATCCAGCAGTGGAAACACAAACAGAGCCAATACCGAATTGCCTACCGCCTGGAACAGGGTGTTGCGCCAGTTCCAGCCGTACTCCATTCCCAGCAAGACCCGGTGGATGACAAGGTCGATGGCGCTGCACAGCACGGTGAGCGAGAAGTTGAGCACTACGCGAATGATGGTGTTCTGAACATCGATTCTGACGCCGACGGAAGCGGCAAGGTAGCCGGAAATCGTCTTGGCAATGCCAAAGACTCCGATTGCGTGGCCTGTGAGCGCATCCTGAAAGATGCCCATAACGCCGCCGATGACCATGCCGCCGATGGGGCTGCGCCGCGCCAGGGCGAAATAGATTGTGATGACCAGCGGGAAGTCGTACCAGATATGCCTCGGTCCCAGTACTCGCGGCAGCAGCGCCTGCAGCACCAGTGCGATCAGCATCACCAAAAGATAGACAGGGACCGGGTAGCGATGGATCTCCAGATCCCGGCGCGAGTTGGCCATCTTGACTGCCATCTATGGCCTCTCCTGGGGCTGCGGGGTCTGCGGTTTGGGACCGGGCGGGGTGGCGGGCGAAGGTGCCTTAGTGGCCGGTGCGCTACCGTTCGCGTCGGTGGGTTTTTTTACGGGAGGCTTGGGGCCCGCTGAATTTGGCGTGGCTGGCTTTGGCGCCGGCGGCTTGGCCGAATCAGGTTTCGCCGAGCCAGGTTTTGGCGCAGCCGGGGTTGCCGAAGCTGGTTTTCCCGCAGCTGGTCCAGTTTGGTCAGGCTGCGCAGATTTCGGAGGTGTTGCCAGGTTGCCACTGCTCGGAGTGAATCGGTCAGGATGCTGCGCCGGCAGAATCTTGGGCACTACCGCCGTGCCTCCATAAGGCGTGGGGCCATTGGCCGGCGGAGTGGGGGCGCTTCCCGGCGGAGCGTTGGGATTCGGAGCCGGCACCGGCGCATTGGGATCGGTAAGGCCCGGCAGGCGATCCTCCATCATCTGGGCGGCCTTTTTCTGGTCCTCGATAGCGGCCGCCTCGGCGCCCTTCAGGTCGACGCTGGTGGCCAGGTCCTTCAGTTGGTCTGGCGAGAAGCGGGTTTCCATCGCGGTAATTACAAGCACTTCATCAAGGCTGTCGATGTGGGCGGATGGCTTGATCACAACTTCAATAAACCCGTCGCGATCGGGATCGGGAACTACCTTCTGCACCTCTCCCACCGGCAATCCGCGAGGAAATATCTGGTCGCCGCCGGCAGTGAAAACCTTCTCGCCCGGCTTAATGCGCTGGTCAGCAAGCAGGCCCACAATCTGCGGCTGGCCGAATGCGTTGCCGCGCAGAATGCCGCGAATGCGCGTGGTCTCAAGGATGACGCCGGCTCCGCTGCTCTGGTCGTTGATGCCCAGCACCTGCGACGTGCCGGGAAACACTTCGCGCACCTTGCCCACGATGCCGTCGGCTGTGATGACTGCCATGTCGCGGACCAGCCCGTCGGACTTGCCCTTATCGATATAGAAGACGCGGGACTGGTCAGAGCCGCTGGTCCCGATCACCTGCGCGGCCAGCGTCTTGTACAGGTACTTTTGCTGGAAATTGTTCATGGCCTGCAGACGCTGCCCCTGGCGTGCATCTTCAAGCAGGGATGCCTGCTCAAGTCGCAGCCGGTCGATGGTGGCCTGCAAGTCTTTGTTCTCTTTGCGAACGTGGATCAGGTCGAAGTAATTCGACCAGAAGCCGCCTGTCTGTGTTTTGGAGGTCTGCAGCGCGCGCTCGGGCGGAGAAACCACGGCATTGGCCCAAAGGCGAATCAACCGCACGCCCGATCCATCGCCCGCATCGAAGGTCATTTGCCCGGCCGGTGTCCTGCGTACCTGCATGGCAAGACCGATGATCTGCGCCAGCAGAAGCGCCAGCAGCACTAGAAGGTTTCGATAGCGGACAAAAAACGATTCCATGGGGAGGAGTGATCAGTGCTCAGTGGTCAAAGGCTTGCGATGATCGCGGTCAGTACTGCCCACTGAGCACTGACCACTGTTCCCTGTATTTAGTCGATCTTGATCTTGCGCAGGAGGCGGAAGTCAGACAGCATTTTGCCGGTGCCCAGCACCACGGAAGCGAGCGGATCGTCGGCTACGGAGACAGGCAGGCCGGTTTCCTCGCGGATACGCTTGTCGAGGTTCTTGATGAGTGCGCCGCCGCCGGTGAGCACGATGCCGCGATCAGAAATATCAGCGGAAAGCTCGGGTGGGGTGCGCTCCAAGGCCACGCGAATGGCGTTCATGATTACCGCGATGCACTCGCCCAGGGCCTCGCGAATCTCGCTGTCGTCAATGGAGATGGTCTTTGGCACGCCCTCAATCAGGTTGCGGCCCTTGATCTCCATTGAAAGCGGCTTGTCCAGCGGGAAGGCGGAGCCAATCTCCATCTTGATGTGCTCGGCCGTGCGCTCGCCAATCAGGAGGTTGTATTTGCGCTTGAGGTAATTGGTAATGGCCTCGTCCATCTGGTTGCCGGCCATGCGCACCGAGCGCGAATAGACGATGCCGGAAAGCGAGATGACTGCGATGTCGGTGGTGCCGCCGCCGATGTCGACAACCATGTTGCCCGAGGGCTCGGTGATGGGAAGGCCGGCGCCGATGGCCGCCACCATGGCCTGCTCTACGAGATACACTTCGCTGGCTTT
>JANXQR010000143.1 GCA_025353435.1 Acidobacteriota bacterium
CCTCGATGAGGGCGTTGCGAACGTGGGCGTTGACCGGACCGCTCAACACCATGCCGTAATCGAATACAACCGCGCGCAGAGCCAATATCCCTCCATGGAACGCGCCCTGTATCGTGAAAAGGACGCCTCAATCCATTGTGGCATTCGAGGGCTGGGGAGCGAGGGCACAGGCGCGGAATGAAGTTTTCGCATAGAACGAATTGGAATACCGAAGAGAGCGAACTCGCGCGGGCGCATCGCGAACGCTTGAAGGCGGGTCTGCCGATTGCGGATATTACTGCTTCGAATCCAACTCGATGCGGATTCGACTACGATTCGGATTTGTTGGCAGCACTCAATGACGCGCGCGCGTTCGACTATGATCCGCAGCCTCTCGGACTGCTTGCGGCGCGGGAGGCCGTTTGCGCCTATTATCGCGACCATGGCGTCACGGTCTCGCCGGATCAAGTGGTGCTGACCACCAGCACAAGCGAGGCCTACAGCTATCTATTTCGACTGTTGTGTGATCCCGGAAGCGAGATTCTGGCGGCACAGCCGGGCTATCCGTTGTTCGACTATCTCGCGACCCTCGATGATGTGCAATTGAAGGCCGCGCCCTTCGTATATGACCATGGCTGGCAGATTGACCCGGAGGGATTTCGACGGGCCATCACATCGGCCACCGGGGCAATCGTGATGGTGCATCCAAACAACCCAACTGGCCACTTCACCAAGCCTTGGGAGGCAAGGGAATTAGCGGATTTGTGCCACGAATTTGGACTCGCGCTGATCGTGGATGAAGTGTTTCTCGATTACGCCTTTGACTCGGCCTTTCAGCCGGCAACGTTTGCGGCTGGCCTTGAAGATGTGTCCGTCTTTGTAGTCAGCGGATTGAGCAAAATTGCCGGTTTGCCACAGATGAAAGCAGCATGGATCGTGGCTACTGGACCCGACTGGAAGCCGGCGATGGACCGGCTCGAGGTGATTGGCGACACCTTCCTTTCCATGAATGCTCCCGTGCAATGGGCGTTGCCTACGTGGCTCGCCGGCCGGAAAAGAATCCAGGATCAGATTCGCTCGCGGGTTAACGGGAACCTCGCAGCCCTGGATGCTCAATTAGCGAGTCTGAAGTCGGTTCGCCGACTCGAGGTGGAGGGGGGCTGGTACGCAATCCTGCGCATCGCTGCCTTGCAGCCAGACGTCCAGATAGTCCTCGAACTCCTCAATCGCGGCGTTTGGGTCCAGCCCGGCCACTTTTTCGGAATGCCTGAATCAGGTTGGCTGGTTCTCAGCCTCCTCACCCCGATTGACGAGTTTAAGGAGGGGGTGCGCCTCTTAGCGGACTACTTGGCGGCGAAGATTGAAGGGACTGACCCCACCTCAATCTCTACTTGAGATAAGTTCGCCAAATTCATGAATCAATTTGACTTAAGCGAAACAAAAACCGGACTTTGCTTCCTCATTTGCACTTCCTCTTTGATATGGAGCAAATCTAGGTGGCAAGGATCTGAAAAGGACGATGGCCCTATCGGCCCATTCGCAGGAACGGATTCCGTTCGCGTTCCATTCCAATCGTCGTGGCGGGGCCGTGTCCTGTAATGACCCTCGTGTCGGGGGGTAGGGCCATCAGGCGGGTCTCAATGGAATCAATAATTTGGCTTCCATTGCCACCCGGAAGGTCGGTGCGGCCAATGCTGCCGGCGAAAAGGGTGTCCCCCGCAATCACCATGTTGAGCGGAGCAAAGTGGAGGCAAACCGACCCCTGTGTGTGTCCGGGCGTGTGAAGAACCTGCGCTGGGTAGCGGTCGAGTCCAAAGGTAAGGCCTTCAGCGAGGTTGGCATCGGGAGGCGCAACATCCGGAGTGGGCACGCCAATCCATCCTGCCTGCTCGTCCATCATCTTTAGAAGCGGCAAGTCGTTCTCATTCAGCAGGATTGGAGCACCGGTAAGCTGT
>JANXQR010000167.1 GCA_025353435.1 Acidobacteriota bacterium
CATCGAGGCCACCGGCCTGTCTGAGGAGGCGTTCGAGCCGCTCTATTGGGCCGATCGCCATGCTTACGACGAAGGCAAACTCAATGGCATTACCTTCTGGCAGAAGTTTGCGCGCGACAGTGGGCTCTCCTTTTCCGCAGATCAAATTGCAGAACTCAATCAGCTTGATGCCAGGATGTGGACAACCTTCGACCCCGCCATGATCGCCTGGCAGCAGCAACTCAAGGCAGCCGGCCTGCGCACGGCAATCCTCTCCAATATGGGTGACGCCGTACTGGCCAGCATCGAGCGCGAATTCGCTTGGGTGGCGAACTTCGATGTGCTGGTTTGGAGCTATCAGCTCGGCATTGCCAAGCCCGACCCGGCCATCTACCGTTATGTTCTTAAGGAGCTCGGTACCGTCCCCGAAGAGACGCTATTCCTCGATGACAAGCCGGTCAACATCGATGCTGCGCGTGCTCTGGGTATGGGCGCCATTGAATTCACCACCCTTCACAAACTGCGCCAGGACCTTCTTGCCGCCGGCCTGGAGGGTGTTCTGCCGATTCCGTCCGAGGCTTAGGCCTTTTGATCGCCGGACACGTCTGCGAATCGCCAGCCACACGATGGCGTTGTATCCTCTATCCAACCGCCATTCAGAAAGCTCTGACTGGTAGCTGGAGATCCCCAACGGAGTTCCCCGCAACCCATGCGGAAATACTATTTACTACTTCTTGCGTCAATCTGCCCTTCCGTCCATGCGGCCGACCCCCCAAGGCGGCCTCCGCCATTCCAGATCTACGCTGGATACTCCTGGCTCTCCAACTCTTTCAATGGAGTCCCCGGTTCCCACGAGCCACTGAACGGGATGTATGCCGGCCTAGCCTTTCCGGAATGGCATCACCTGCGCATCAAGCTCGATTACTCTCTGTACCGCGGAGACAATCTCGGAGACCCGCAGCACGCCTTCTTCATCATGAGCGGTGGGCAGTACGGGGGGACGTTTCACCGTGAGCGATTCTACGTTGAGGCCATGGCCGGCGAAGGCGCTTTGAACGGTACCTGGTTCAGCACCGCCAATACTGGCTTCAAGAACGGCAATACTGGCACCATCGCGTCTTTCACCGAATTCCTAGGCGGAGGCATCGACACTCCACTCGGCCTTCACACCGCATTCCGTGTCGAGGGTGGCATGCAGCACAGCAACTTCGACCCCATCACTCCGCTCAGCAAGGGAGCCGTGCCCTATCATCTCGCCGGCGTACCCGATTACTTTGGGCGCGTCTCCGCCGGCGTAGTCTGGACTCCGCGCCTCGGATCGGAGATCGTGTTACGGTCTCAATCTGGACCTCGCCAGGCAGTCGAATCCGAGATCGTCTTCGAAAGCCTGAACTCTATTGGCCACATTCACCTCTTCTCCGACGACTGGTACAGCTACCTCAATATCGGGGCCATTGAATACGACCGACATTCGTGGGGCAGGGTCATCGGCGCTGACGTGGATTATTCCGCGGAGTTTCTGCCAATCATCATCCTCCGCCAGCCCAGTAAAACCGATATTTGGGGGGACCGACTTTCGCAATCGTATGAAACCATCCCTGGCATCGGGATCCTGCCCGTCGGCGCACGCTTGATTTGGTTCGATCACGCACGCGTCAAGCCCTTTTATGGCATCAAGGCAGGCATGACGGCTTACACCCAGAAGGCGTTCTCCCGGTACGCCTCGTACCAGGACTTTGCCCTGGACCAGAGCGTCGGCGTCCAATTCCGCCTGAATGATCGGATCGACTTCCGGACTGCTTTTGGCTTCTTCCACCAATCCAACGGCTTTGTCGTACCAAGCAACCCAGGACTCGACGAGATGAACTGGAATACTGGCCTCAGCTATCATCTCGGCCGATTGCATCCCGCGGATTGACGTTGAAAGAATGCGTCCTGAGACCGCAACTCGTGACTCCACGGGATGTATTGGAGGCCAGGAATGAGATGCGCTCTTTCCGCGTCCAGCGTGGCGAAGGAGTTGCAAACCTGAGCCGTGTATTAGCGAACGGAGAATCGAAGACTTCAGCGCTCCACCCGCGGGGCGTAAAGGTGACACCACCCCGGTGGTACACTTTTCGGGTTCATCGAGGGCCTCCATCTCCGATTCGGTTTCGGCGCGGTTCGAACTGGACGCACATGATTGGCACGCTACTCGAAGAGCATTCAGGAGGCCCCGGTGCCGCTCCAAAAAAGTAAGAACTCGTCGATCCGCCTTGCATCGCTTCTGCTGCTTCTCTTCACTCTCCGGGCTCCCGCACCGGCACAGGACGTTTCTGCCGTCACGGGCGACGCGCGGGTAGACAAGCTCCTGAGCCAGATGACCCTCGAGGAAAAGCTCACCCTGATCCACGGCACACAGGAAGACTCAAAGGTCTATCAGGGCCAAGCTGGATATCTTGCCGGCGTTCCGCGTCTTGGCATTCCAGGTTTGCGATTTGCCGATGGCCCTCCCGGCGTGCTCACCCGTCACCCCTCGCAAGGGGAGACCGCAACCATGGGCGTTGCTGCCACCTTCAGCGCGAAGGATGCGGAGGACAACGGAATTGTGATCGGCCGCGAAGACCGCGCGCTTGGCATTGATGTCTCGCTCCAGCCATTTGTGAACATCGATCGTGATCTTGAGTTTGGCCGCGGATACAACACGTTCGGCGAGGATCCTTATCTTTCATCGGTAATGGGAGCCGCCGAAATCAAGGGCATCCAGGCCCAGCACGTCATGGCGCAGGTGAAGCATTTCGTGGGCTACGACTCAGATAGCGGCAGCACAACCATCGATGACCAGACGCTGCACGAGGTCTATGTGGCGCCGTTCGACGCTGCTGTCAAGGCCGGCGTCTCGTCCATCATGTGTTCCTACAACCGCCTCAATGGCACGTTTGCTTGCGGCAACAAGGACTCGCTGACCACAATCCTTCGCGACCAGATTGGATTCAAGGGCTTCGTTACGTCTGACTGGGGCGCAGTGCATGCCGTGAACTTTATCAATGCTGGATTGGACATGGAGATGCCGGGCGAACCTGTCCCTGGAGCGGGCTTCACCATTCCCTCGTTCTTCGATTCCAAACCTGTTCCGCCTCCGCGTGGCCCACGCGCTATGGATGGCATCATGGCCATGATGGGAGGACACATTCCGGAGGAACCCACACCGGAGCGCGGCAATTTCGGCGATTTCGGAGTCAAGCTCGATCCGAAAAAAATGCCCGAGGCGCTGAAGGACGGCACCGTGACCGAGGCCGACGTAACCCGCGCTGCGGGTCGCGTGCTCTATGAAATCGTCCACTTCGGCTACATGGACGGTCTCCAGAAACATGAAGTCACGAAGCAGGCGATCGAAGCGAACGCCAAGATCATTGAAAAAACCGGTGAGGACTCCGCTGTGCTCCTCAAGAATGACAATCAACTATTGCCGCTCAAATCCGCGGACTTGAATTCTGTCGTTCTCATCGGACCCACCGGCGGACAAGTCGATTCCATCGGTATCAACGGTGAACGTTCGGTTGGGTTGCCGGGACGCCAGATCGGCCCGTTGGCCGCTATGAAAAAGATATCGGGCAACGACGGCATCCAGTTCGCTGTGAACGACGACATGACCGGAACGCCGATCCCGGGCAGCGCTTTAGCCCACGATGGCAAGCCGGGACTGCTCCGCACGGGCTCCGGTGCCGATCAGACCGACGCGCAGGTCAACTTCACTTCGAAGGGCGGAGGTGCGTTGGCTCCTGAGTCCATAGTCACCTGGAAGGGAACGCTGACTCCGCCGCACGCCGGAAGTTATTGGCTGTACCTTCAGGCGCTCGGCACCAACGCAACAATTTCACTCGATGGAAAGCGCCTGGCCGCCACGGGAGCGTTTCAGGGCGGCGTCCACGGTGACATTCTGCAAGCCAATCAGGACAACGTCATTCCCACGCCAGACGGGCTCGACAACGTGCGTCGTGCTGTCGAATTGACTGCGGGACCTCACCCAATTGAGATCACAACGAGCTCGGACACTTCGAATGCCCCCGTCCAGATTCGTCTCAGCTGGTATACGCCTGAGCAGCGAATGGCCGACCACAAAGCCGCAATCGCTGCTGCGAAGAAAGCTAAGGTCGCGGTCGTGTTTCTCTGGACGCGGCTCTCGCCGGTCTTTGGACTACCGGGTGATCAGGACAAATTAGTGCAAGAGGTTGCGGCCGTCAATCCCAACACGATTGTGGTGCTCAACACCAGCCAGCCGGTTGCTCTGCCGTGGGTTGACAAGGTCAAGACGGTGCTCGAAATGTGGTGGCCCGGCGACGAAGGTGGATGGTCCACGGCCAATCTTCTTCTGGGTAAGGTGAGTCCTGCGGGCCGCCTGCCTGTGACCTGGGGCAAGCAGCTCACCGATTATCCAGCCACCGATCCCAGCCATCCAGAGCGCTCCAAGAAAG
>JANXQR010000190.1 GCA_025353435.1 Acidobacteriota bacterium
CGGATCGTTCAGTTCCAAGTCCAGTGGCACGGAATCGGTGTTCAGCGCGCGGTGTAGTTCTGAGCGTAGGTGTCGCGGGGAAGGCCGAAGGCGGATGCCTTGTGCGCGAGCGCATACGCCGCATCGCGTTGCTGTACGCCGCCAATGGTGACGAGCCACGGCGCTGCTCCATTGGGCGAGAAGACCTCGGGACGAAGGTCGGGGAGTTTTTGCGCAAGCGATGCGGCCTTCTTCTGCGCTTGATCTTTGCGGTTGTAGGTGAAGGCCACAACACGCCACCCGGTTTTCGCTGGTGAGGTTGGTGAGGGGTTGGGTTGGGAAGAGCCTGCGGGGGGCAAGGCAGCCGGGCCGTGCGATGGCGTTGATGCGGATGATGCTGCGGGAGACGGTTGCGTGCCGGTCCCGCTGCGCTTGCCGGACAAGAGCGTCGTGAGGGTCCAGCCCAGGAACAAAACGATGATGAAAAAGACGCCGAGGGCAATCCAGCGGCGAAAAGAGTGCTGAGAACGACTGATTGAATCTGACAGGTCGAGGTCTTCAGGGTCGCGGCCTGGAAAGGCCGCACGTGCGGCAGGTTTTGAGCCGGCCCATGGGGGCGGCTCGCGCCGGGCGTCAGGCCGCGCGGGGGTTCCGGAAGAGAAGGTGTTGGCGAGATCGCGGGCCTTTGCGGTTGCTGCTTGAAAAGCGGTTGCGGACGATTTCGTCTTGGAGGTCTTGTTGTAGGGTGCGAGAGCGGCTTGGATCTCGGCGAGTCCCCATTCACCGCTCATCCCGTTGCGCACGATGTCTGCGAAGGGAGCGGGCAGGGTGGGCTGCCGGTGCGCGTTGGAGAGCCGCGACATGCCGCTCAGGACCTGCATGAGCACAACGGCGAGGTCGTGGACGTCGCGGCGGCGGGCGTCGAAGCCGGCTTGGCCTTCGGGCGTCTCGCGGATACAGTCGCCGCGCAGCTTGACACTGTCGCTTACATCGAAGATATTGCGTGGCTCGACATGCTCGTGGACGAACCCGTTCGAGTGCAGGGTATCAATTGCCGAGGCGATACCAATGCCGATCTGGGCGGCGTCAGAGGGGGAGAGGCATCCCTGATCGAGCACGTCGCCCAGGTTCGCGTCGACGCGTTCAAAAACGGCATAGACGGCGGTGATGTCGTCTTCTTCGATTCGGAACTGGCCGAAGCGGTCGATGCGGAGGATGGAGGGGTGGCCGAGAGACTGGACGCCGCGCCACCGAGTGAGAATCTCTTCCTCGTCGAAGTGGCACTCGATGAGCCGGATAAGAACGGACTCGCCTTTTGCGTTGAGGGTAGAAAAGAACGCGCTGCGTCCTTCAGTCTGGAGCAGTTTGTTCAGGGAGAAGGCACTATCGATGGTGACGCCTTCGAACTCCGTCCATAGATCCATAGGGTTCCCGCTGTATGAAGTGAATTTTGTTTCAAGGCAGGAGGCCCGGGGGCAAATTTCAGAGCGTAATGGGCGAGGCGCGTGCGTGCGAAGCGGCTCGTAGTATGAGTCAATTATCTACGATGTGGGTCAGGGGCACTGAGTTCTTCGATTCATCAAACACGGCGTCTGGCTCACACTGCGTCAGGCTCAATAGATTTCGCGGCGAAGGGCGAGGCGGCGAGGATCCTCGAAAAGGCGCGCCGTGACTACGCCGAAGAGGAAGCCGCCGACATGGGCGAGATAGGCGACGCCTCCGGTTTTGACCTGGGCGACCATGCCGACGTGGAAGAGCTGCATGAGGAACCAGAAGCCAATCAGGACCACGGCGGGGATGAATGTGATGCGAAAGAAGATGAGGAAGAAGATGACGGTCTTGATGCGATCGCGCGGAAAGGTGACGATGAATGCGCCCAAGACCGCGGCAATT
>JANXQR010000226.1 GCA_025353435.1 Acidobacteriota bacterium
GCCAGCCTCAGCGCTCCTTCCGGGGTGGCGCTGGACGGCGCCGGCAATCTCTATATCGCCGACACCGGAAACAATGTCATTCGTGAAGTGTCAGCAGCGACTGGAATCATCTCCACCATCGCTGGCACAGGTGTAGCCGGCTATTCAGGGGATACAGGTCCGGCCATTAACGCCACGCTGAATCAGCCGTGGGGCGTTACGGTGGATGGCGCCGGCAATCTCTTCATTGCCGATACCTTTAACCACGCCATTCGCAAGGTGACTATTTCCACCGGGATCATCACCACCGTTGCGGGTACCGGGTACACCACCGCGACCGGGGTGGGCGACTACTCTGGCGACGGCCGACCCGCCGTTCAAGCCAGGCTGAATTTCCCATATGCCGTGGCCTTCGATACCGCCGGCAACATGTTTATTCCCGACTCCAACAACAACCGCGTGCGCAAAGTGGATACCTCCGGAACCATGTCCACATTGGCCGGCATCGGTAAGAACGGGGCCCAGGGCGACGGCGGCCCGGCTTCAGCTGCGGAATTATGGGTCCCATCTGGCGTTGCTGTCGATCCGGCAGGGAACGTCTACATTGCGGATTCCCAGAACAATGCAATTCGCAAAGTCAACGCCGCCACCGGCAACATCAACACCCTGATCACTGCTGCCTCAGGCGAAAGTTACCTCGCCCCTACCTTCGTCCCCAACGTCCTCTACGCCCCCAAAGGGCTGGCGCTCGATGGTTACGGCAATTTGTTCGTGGCCGACTATTACGACCAGCAAATTCAAGAGATCCAGCCCAACGTTCTTGGAGTTAATTTCCAGCCGACTCCTACACGCCAGGGCTCAGTATCTGCCCCCAAGAAGGAGATTCTGGAAAACGACGGCAACGCCGCGCTTCAGATCACGAACCCCACTCTGGACGCGAATTCAGCCCTCGACACGGCCACAACAACTTGCGCACCAGGGACTTTGCTCGCTCAGGACGCATCCTGCACACTGGGTGTGCAGTTTGCCCCCTCGGTCGCGGGAAATCCGCTTACGGCTAACATTGCAATCACTTCGCTGAGCGTTGATTCGCCGGTCAACATCGTGTTGGTGGGCAACGCCCCGAAAGTCAACGACACCACTACGATACTTACGGCTGCCCCCAGCCCCTCCAAATTCGGCCAGGCCGTCGCACTTACCGCAACAGTCTCCACCGGCCCGGGGACCGGGGCGCTCACAGGAACGGTCACATTTTTCGACGGAGCGACCAAGCTTCAGTCGAGCGTGAACGTCAACGGCAGCGGCGTGGCTACCTTCAATGCCACTGGACTCGCGGTTGGAACGCACTCGCTCACCGCTGTTTACATCCCCGACGTCCTTCACTTTGGAAGCACCTCCGCCGCCTACATTCAGGTGGTCAATGAGGCAACCGCCACCGCCGTCACTTCCAGCGCAAATCCCGCGGCCCTCAGTTCGCCCGTGACGTTTACGGCCACCGTTTCCATCGCCAACGGCGGCGGCGTGACGCCCACCGGGACAGTCACATTCATGGACGGAACCACGGCGCTCACCACAGTCCCACTAACCGCTGCAGGCACCGCCACCTACACCACGTCAACTTTGATCGACGGCGCGCACGCCATTACAGCCGTCTTCAGCGGCGACGCGGCCACTTACATTCTTGGAAGCACGAGCGGCACCTTCAATCAGAGTGTTCTTGCCGCTTCCACCGTTGTGGTCTCGTCAGGCACCAACCCAACAAACTATGGGACACCGGTCACCTTCACTGCCGTAGTTACCTCGACGGCCAGCCTAGCGCCGAGCGGTGTTGTGAACTTCCTGGATGGCAGCAAGCAGATTGGAACCGCTAACCTCATCGGCACCACGGGCGTGGCCACCTTTACCACGGCCTCGCTCGGTGCGGGCGCCCATACCATCACAGCAGCGTACAAGGGCAGCCCCAACTGCGGGCCGGGTACATCGGCGCCCATCCTCCAGACCGTGAATCTGACGCAGACAACGACGAGCATAGTGGCGTCCCCGACCCCGGGGATCGCTGGTGCTCCTGTGACCCTGAGCGCACACGTTGCGGTCATTGCGGGCTCAGCCACCGTTACCGGCACGGTCACGTTTACGGACGGAACAGTGATGCTTGGCACGGCTACGGTTGGCGCCAATGGCGCAGCCAGCATCAACCCGGTTCTCGCCCCCGGCGCGCACGCCATCGTGGCGGCATATGGCGGGGACACCAACGACAATGGCAGCACTTCAACCGCCTTGCCTGTCAACGTAGTATTGGCAACGACTTCTACCGCTCTCAAGACCAGCGGCTCGCCTGCCCTGGTCATGTCCGGCATTACGTTCACTGCCACAGTGACTGGAAACGGTGGTGCTCCAACCGGGTCTGTCACCTTCGCGGTGGACGGCGTAAATGCAAGCAGTGCGGCCGTGGGTGCGGGCGGCACGGCAACCTTTACGGACTCAGCCCTGGCGGTGGGAAGTCACACGGTGGTGGCCACATATTCGGGCGATCCCAATGACAAGCCCAGCACCTCCTCAGCGATGACCCAGGTGGTCCAGGCCATTCCGACCGTTACCAATCTCGGCATGTCCTCATCCACTGGGCCGAACCCGCAGGCCATTCTGGTGGCGACGGCAATCGGCAGCACCGGGCCCACTCCAACCGGCACCATCACCTTTACCTACGGGGGTGCGGCAACTGTCATCGGCAGCGCCACTCTTGATTCCAGCGGCGTCGCGACCGTGGTTCCCGATCTGGCTCCAGGAAAGTATTCAGTCGTGGCCACTTATAGCGGCGATGCGCTGCATAGCCCCTCGACCTCCCCGGTCGTCACCTTCTCAGGCGATCCGATCGGGTTCGGCATTGTGGTCAATCCTGCGTCCATCTCGCTGGTTTCTTCGCAGAACGGGACCGTCAAAGTTAGCGTGACGTCCAACAGCGGCTTCATTGACACCATTGGGATGGGGTGCCTTTCGCTTCCTGCCGCCGTAAACTGCCATTTCTCTGCGAAGAACGTCAGTGTGGGCGCAGGCCAGACCCAGTCCGTCCAGCTGACCATCGACACCAACGCACCATTGAGTGGCGGCACGACCGCCAGCAACGGCTCCACCCACCCCCGCGGGATGTCGCTTGCCGCCCTTGGCTGGCCGGCGAGCCTCCTCTTTGGATTCGTATTCTGGCGTTTCCGCAAGCGAAATGGAGGCGCGCTGATAGCGGTGCTCGCCTTGTTCCTTGCCGGAGCCATGGCCATGACGGGCTGCGGCGCCAGTTTCTCGCAGGCTACGGCCGCTCCCGGCACCTACACCATTCAGGTCGGCGGAGTTGGAACGGGCAGCAACATCTCTCACTACCAGAACGTGACCTTGACGATCACTAAGTAAACCGCACGGGCTCGAATGCGACCGGTGCGCCGAATGAGAGTGCCGGTCGCGGAAATCAAGCGGCCTTAGAGCATGAATTAAATGAAGATGCACCCGGCAGGAGAAAAATGAGTATTTATCCCAGCTTTGTAAAATTCCCAGGTTTCCGCAGTATCAAACGGCGCAATTTTCGGGTGATGCTAGCCCTGGCTTTGTTTGCCACCGCCATCGCCGGTGAGCGTTGCGCCCTGGCCCAGTCCGCCGAGTCCGCCAACGAAGGGCGGCCCATGGTTTCAGTGGGCGTCGCCGCTTCCGGCTACACGCTTGGGTACGGTGACCGAAGAATCATTGGATTTTCGGCCTGGATTGACGCAGACACGATTCGCCGCTTCGGTTTTGAAACCGAGGTCAGGCGGCTTGAATACCGTCAGACGGCCAATGTGCATGCCGAAACTTATTTGACCGGCGTTCGCTACCACTTGAATTACGGCCGTATGCAGCCCTATGTGAAGGCCCTCGGGGGTGTGGGTCATTTCAATTTTTCCTATAACTACGCCAAGGGAACCTACCTTGTGGTCGCCGGGGGCGGTGGCATGGATTATTACCTCAACCGCCGCTGGACGGTGCGCGGAGACTTCGAGTACCAGCAGTGGCCCCAGTTCACGTATGGCAGCATGAATTCGCTCGGTGCGAATGTCGGTGTCCGCTACCGGGTGTTTTAGATAATTCCGACGCTCTTTTTGGAGCGGTGTTCCGTCGCGAACAACGCGTCGTATGCGATGGTTATTCCAGCCCAATTCACAAGATTGATCGGACGATCCTTACTTCCCACTTGCCGCGTCACCATTGTGAATAAAGCACTCGTGAATCGCATCAATCGGCGCGTTCGCCCATTTTGCCTTCACAAGATCGGATTCGGTGAGTTCCTGCAACGCGAAATCGATGGTTCCGTCGGGATGCACGGTTCCCTGCGCGAACCCGTAGACAAACGCCTTTGCTCCGTTACGGGCATTCTTCGGCAGCGCGTTGCGATGAGCGCCGGAGGTGCCGACGATCAAACCCGGAACCACCGTGTTGGATCGCATCTTCCAATAGGGCGTGTTGAAGACGTCCGGCGAGAAGTAGTGCGAGTGGCTTCCAATGATGTACACGTGCTTCCCAGCAGCCTGTGCATCGTAAAGCCAGGTGTAGACAAGTTCGCCTGACCGCTCGCCCAGCTCCCAGTCATCCATGGCGTGCTCGGAACCGGTGGAGTGCGGAAGAGCCTCGTGCGCGCCCATCAAAATTGTCCGGATGCCGGAGTTGGGGGCCAGGTCGTGATCGAGAACGGCGCGCAACCAGCGCATTTGCGCTTCTGTGAACTCATCGTGGGTGGAGTTATCCATAGAGATAAAGTCCACCCCATCCTTCACCCAGTGAAACCAGGGGCCGAGGGGCGCGGCGTCGGCGCCGTCCTTCTTGCGCTGTTCGGCGATCTCCGGCCGGTCGAGAAACAAGGAAAACTTGGCAATGTAACCGTCGCGAGTCATCTTCGGTACAGACTCGTGATTGCCTCGTCCGAGAAACACCGGTGTTCCGCTGAAGGATGCCATTTGGTGCGTCAGGAAGTCGTCCCATGCACGTTGCTGGTAGTCGCCCTGCGAGAGGCTGGTTCCGGCGGGCAGCATCGCAAGCATATCCTCGTCGGGCTGCGACATCCAGCGGAAATCGCCCAGATGCCAATAGAAGGCATCGTTCTCCGCCTTCACCTTGGCAGCAATGGCCGGCATAACAAAGTCGCCACAGTTGCGGCTATCGCCGGACACGGCAAACGTCCAGGTTGATGCTGCGGTTTGTGCGGGGCAGACTGATGCGCCCGCTACTAGTAGAAGCCCAATACCCATCAACGAAGAATTCGGAATCCTGAACATGGAAACAGCATAACGCGTGGTTCGTAAAATGATCGTGAATGCTTGTTCACCTTTCACTCGGACCGGCTCGGCGCCCAAACTTATAAAATCGAGATGCAGGTTGCTTCAAGCGATTTGCCTCATGCAGGAGATTCATTTTCATGACTGATTTCCCCCACTCCATGCTTCGCGAGATTTACGAGCAGCCTGCGGCCATGCGGCGCACCCTCGATCTTTACCTGAGCGGGGCGACGTTGAATCCGGAGGCGTTCGCTTCCATCGCGCGGTGGCTAAATCCGCGAGGAGAGGTGCTGATCGCGGCAAGTGGTTCGAGCCGGCACGCTGGGCTGGCCGCGGAAATCCTGCTCGAGGATCTTTGCGGACTGGCCGTGGATGTGGAGTACGCCAGCGAATTTGGCTGCCGCGCAACTGCCAATCCGCGGCACCCTTCGGTTCTGGTTATTTCGCAATCCGGCGAGACGTCCGACACGCTTGCCGCTCTGCGCTTTGCGCGCGACCATGGACAGCAGACGCTGGCCATTGCCAACGTCCCGGGCAGCTCGATGCTGCGCGAAGCTGGCGCCGCTATGCCTCTGGATGCGGGACGCGAAGTGGCCATCCCCGCGACCAAGAGCTTTACCTGCCAGCTCACGGCGCTGTACCTGCTGGCGCTCTTTGAGGCAAAACAGACCGGAGCCATGGACGCCGCCGAACTCGACCGCAACATCCGTGAGATGCTGGCGGTGCCCGACCAGATCGCGAAGCAGCTGGATGGTTGGCGAGAGCGGATGGCGGCGCTGGCCGGCAAGTACGCAGACGCGAGTACGTTCCTCTATCTTGGCCGCGGGATTCACTACGCAATTGCGCGCGAGGGCGCACTCAAGATGAAGGAATCGTCCTACGTGCATGCCGAGGGATACCCTACTGGCGAGCTCAAGCACGGCCCCAATGCGCTGGTGGGCGAGCAGGTCCCGCTGGTGGTCCTTGCTACTGCCGATCGCGGGCTTGAGGATTCCATGCTGCGCTATGAGAAGACGCTGCAGCTGCTTGAAGACATGAAGAAGCAAGGTGCGCGGGTGATTGCAGTAGCAAACACTGGAGACACAAAGGTTGCTGCACTCGCGACGGATGTCGTCGAAGTCGAGCCCGCGAACGAGTTCCTGCTGCCGCTTTCCGAGGTGGTTCCGCTGCAACTGTTCAGCTACTTCATGGCGCTCGAGCATGGTGTCGATGTCGATCGGCCGCGGAATCTCTCCAAGGCGGTCATCGAGGTTTGACTAGATACGGCGCAGCCCTAGGGCAGCACCGCCCAGATGGCCACGTTTAAGCCCACCATCAATAGCGCGGAAGCGGGAATCAGCAACAGCGCCTTTTTGAGCCGCAGGGGATCTCCGCCGGCGATAGCGCCGATAATGCGCGAGCTGACGGCGAGGCCGGCCCATCCGCAGGAAATGACGAACCCGATCGCGGTGCCGGTCATGTGTGGGAATGCAGTGCCGGTGATGGCCAGCGTGGTGGGGAAGACGGGCGCCATCGCCAGCCCTGCGATGAACACGAGCACGCCGGCCATCCCAGGCTTGTTGGTGCGCAGCATCAGAAACGTGGTGATCGCCATGGCAATCGAGGCGCCCAACGTGACTTCTACCGCCGGCACGCTCTTGAGTACCTGCGAGATCACGACCCGCCCGATCAGAAGGCCCAGCGCAAAGCCGAGAGAAAGAATGTTAAGCGCGCGTCCTTCGGGGATTCCCTGCGCGATCAGGTGCCGCACCAACCAGTTCCACACTCCCACTTCACAGGAGATGTAGAGGAAGAGGAAGAGTCCGAGTAGATAGAGGATCGGCTGACCGAGGATCGGACCTGCCTGCGTGAAGATGGATCCCGAGCCGCCCGCGGGTGCCGGCATGGGCACGGCGATCTGATAGACGGCAACGATGACCGTGAGCACTGCGATGGTGTAGCAAAGGCGCACCCAGTTGCGCTTAAACAGATTGGCGGAGATGAAGGGCGTCAGCAACCCGCCGAGGCCAAAGAAGAGATTGACGAGATTGGAAGCGGTAGCTTGGTGGTCGGGGCTGACGGCAAAAGTGAGCGCGTTGGCGCCGGTGACCACAATTCCGCCGCCAATGCCCAGAAGGAACATGAGCACCGCGATGCTCCCGAACCCGCCTGACCGCGGCAGGCCGAAGAGGGCGATAGCGATGAAGACGAGGCCGAGCACTATGCCGATCTTGTCCCCCTGAGTATCCAAGAGCGGACCCACGCCCAATGACGCGATCATCAAGCCCAGCGCCTGCGAAAAGGCGATAGTGCCATTTTGCGAGGGAGTGAGCTTGAAGCGGTCAGAGAGGTCGGGCAGGATGGTCCCCAGCATGGCGGCGATCATGCCGTAAACAAAGATTCCGAGAATGGCAGCGAAGATCAACACGAGGGTTGGTTCCTTTCGTGGGGCAGACTGGCTTCGAGCGCAGATTGCGGGGAAGCCGCTCCGCACCCAATCATTGACTCAGTTCGAATTCGCAAGAATTGTACACACGCAGGGTGACAGGTCAGGATGAGTCCTTTTGGTGACGCGAACCGATAGACTGGGAGCACAATGATTCTGGCGAAGCACAGGGCGGATGCCGCCATGGCCGCATTGGCCTCACTGCTTTTGGCGGTTGCGGGCTGCGGTACTCCCGGGCCGCCGCAGCCGCCATCGCTCAACCTTCCTGATCGTGTCGATAACCTGGCGGCAATTCGCGCTGGGAATCAGGTCACGCTCACCTGGACCATGCCGAAGCGCAATACAGACAAGCTTCCACTCAAGGCAGGTGTGGCCGTAAAGGTGTGTCGGCGCGAGGGCTCGAATCCATGTGCACCGGTCGCAACTCTGAGCTTTGCGCCGGGATCGGCAGGCTCATTTACTGATTCATTGCCTCAGCCGCTCGCATCCGGCTCGCCGCAGCCGTTAAGCTACTTCGTCGAACTGGAGAACCGCATTGGCCGGTCCGCCGGGGAATCGAATGCAGCTGTCGTCCTTGCAGGAGGCGCTCCGGCACCGGTTGCTGAACTCACAGCCGAGGTGCGTAAAGCCGGAGTCATACTTCATTGGGCCTCAGGTGATTCGCGCGACGCGATTCGCATCCACCGCAAGCTACTAACGCCACGGCCTGCTGCCGCGCATGCCGGTCCACTCGCTCCTCCGCTCGACCCGGTCGAACAGGATCTGCTGGTGGATTCAGATACCGGCGTGGCACTCGACAAGAGCATCACCTTTGGCAATTCCTATGAGTACCGGGCCCAACGCATTGCCAATGTTCAGGTCGACAGCCGCCGGGTGGAGTTGGCAGGGGACGCCTCTGCACCGATCCATATCAACGCCGAGGATGTCTTCCCACCCGCCGTCCCGACAGACCTGGCAGCAGTGGCGACTGCCGCAGCTCCCGGCTTGGCCGCTTCCATCGACCTCAATTGGGAGCCGAACACTGAAACTGATCTGGCCGGCTACTTTGTCTACCGCCGCGAGGACGAGACGGCTTGGAAGCGCGTTTCAGGCGATCAGCCGCTTGTGAGTCCCGCATTCCACGATGCAGTCGTTTTGACGGGTCACACATATCACTACGGGATCAGCGCAGTCGACCGGGCCGGACACGAAAGCGGGCGTTCGGCTGAAGCACATGAAACGGTTCCGAATCCCTGACAGGGACCGAACTGAGATGTCTTCCAATTGGAATAGGCTAGTCGGCCGGCTCTGCGCCTTCGCGTGCCTGGGCAAGATTGAGAACCGGAATCTCGCGTCGACGCAAAGGCGTTGAGGGGGGTGCCTGGGGGGGCTCAACATCCAAGTCAGAATCGGATTCGGGATCGAATTCGGCGCCGGCAAGCCTTGTGCTGAGCACGCCGCAGAGGATCAGAATAAGGGCATCCATTCCCACCAGGATCAGGCGCACCGGGTGTAATTCGGTGTCGAAATGGTAAAGCTCCTGATTGCCCGAAGCGTCCCATACATCCACGACGTCAAAGCCAAAGACGTTTGGATACACTTCCTTGCGTTCATCCAGATAGCCGATCTTTAATGGCGTGCCAGGAGGATATTCGCGCACCGCCTTTGTGGCGTCCGGGTCGAAATTCAGAGGGACCATCTTGCAGTCCTCCACGCACGCAATCATGCCTTCACGGTCGCCATGGTAGAGAGCTCTCTGGATCGAAGTGACTGCACCGGTTGTGGTGCTATGCGGGACGCTGGAAGCGTTCGACCAACTATGGGCTCCCCAGAAAATAAACACAGCCGCGCTCGCCCAAAAGAAAAGGCGTTTGACGCCGACCTCGACAGGAATTCGCTGCCTCCATCGGCTTACATCGACCAGCGAAATCCAGGCGCAGATTCCGAGCACGAAGAGGGAAGCGATCCAAGTGGTGGTGCCCACATCCTGGAACATGTTCTCAGTTTTTCACTTCTGCCCGCCCAGATCAACCCAATTTCAAGACTGGAATGCTTGCTTGGAAGCTTCGGACCGCGGCGGAAACAGCGGGAACGAAGAGAAACCCTTAACCTCCTGGTGCATCCAAACGAGCGTACACTGGGAGCGGAACGCGCGTCGCGCGCATACCTTTCCCCTGGAGGAATCATGGCGCAGAGTTTACTGGAGCAGCTTCGGAGCTACACCACCGTGGTCGCCGACACCGGCGACATTGAAGCGATGGAGAAGTTTCGCCCCACCGACGCTACCACCAACCCATCTCTCATCACGACCGCGGCGCAAATGCCGCAGTATGAGCCAATCGTGGACGAAGTTTTGAAGCAGGCCCGCAATGACAAGGGGGAAAGCGCCAGCGACAGGGACGTTGCCAACCTGGCCTTCCAGCGCTTGGCCATTGCGTTTGGTAAAAAAATTCTTGCCATCGTCCCAGGCCGGGTCTCAACCGAAGTGGATGCTCGCCTTTCCTATGACACGCAGAAGACGATCGACCAGGCACGCAGCATCATTGCGCAGTACCAAGAGGCTGGGATCGATTACAGCAAGCACATCCTGATCAAGATCGCCTCGACGTGGGAAGGCATTAAGGCCGCGGAGGTGCTTGAAAAAGAGGGCATTCACTGCAACCTGACACTGCTCTTCGGGATGCACCAGGCGGTAGCGTGCGCTGAAGCCGGCGTTACGTTGATCTCGCCGTTCGTGGGCCGCATCCTTGATTGGTACAAAAAGGACACAGGCAAGGATTATCAGGGCGCCGACGATCCCGGTGTGCAGTCAGTGACGACGATTTACAACTACTACAAAAAGTTCGGGTACAAAACCCAGGTAATGGGCGCAAGCTTCCGCAACATCGGTGAAATTAAGGAACTGGCTGGCAGCGACCTTCTAACCATCTCGCCGACATTGCTGAAGGAACTCGATGCGACCCAGGAAGTGCTGCCGCGCAAGCTCGATCCAAATGCCGCTAAGTCTATGAATATTGAAAAGGTTCCGATGGATGAGGCAGCTTTTGTGCGGATGCACGCCGAAGATCGCATGGCGCACGACAAGCTCAAGGAAGGTATCGAGGGCTTTTCGGAAGCGCTGGTCAAGCTTGAGAATCTGCTGGCGGATCGGCTCGCGAAACTGGAGCAACGGACGCCCGCTGCGGTGTAACCATTTCTCATGAAGAATCGAAAGCCCTCGGGAAACCGAGGGCTTTCGATTCTTGGACTCCTGCCCTTTTTAGAACAGATCCGGAATGCTGTGGAAAGCGATGCGGGTCGGGGCGGCTTTGTAAGCGGTGAGCATGGTGGCCGGTGCGAGCGTGCTCATGCCGTATTTCTGATTTAACTGGTCCATGGCTTCCAACAGTTTGGCGCGACTGTGTTCGATTTCGAGCGAGTCAAACAGGCCCAGGCTGTGCAGCCGGTCAGGCACCAGTCCGCCAAGGTTTACGCCAATGAAGTACGGATTCGCCGATTCAGCCGTCTTCGGCTGCGACTCCCACAGGCGCCGGAGCGCCGTAATCAGCGTCTGGTTGTCTTGACATTCGGTAAGCTTGATTTCTCCGTGCCATCCACGAGCAGGAACGCCGAACCGGCTCACAGGCCCCGGCTCACCACGAGGAACCGCGAATCCAACGGCGAGACCAATGCTGCTGGCCCAGAGTCGATGAGTTCTCAACCGCATGGCCGCCTTGTGGAGCAGCTTGTGGGCCACAGCCCAGGCCTTTTCTTGAGTGCGCATTTCGGGCGCTAAAACGTGCGAATGGCTGATGGACTTGAGATGGTCGGTCTCCGACATATCAAAATCCTGACCGCGCAGCCAGTGCCACAGCCGCTCGCCCCACACCGATCCCCACAGCTGACCGGCCTGCTCGCAATCCAGCGCCAGCAACTGGCTCATGGTGGTGATTCCGCGCTCATTGAGGCGTTTTTCGGTCTTGGCACCGATGCCGGGAAGATCGCGAAGAGTCAGGCGCGCAAGGGCCTCGGGAAGGATATCGAGCGGCAGAGCAACAAGGCCGTCAGGCTTCTCCATGTCGCTGGCAATCTTGGCAAGGAAGCGATTCGTAGCCAATCCGACAGAACTCCGCAGCATTTCGCCGGCACTCTCGCGGATTCGCTCTTTGACGCGGCGACCCAGCTCCAGCGCGGCCAGCAGGGGACGCTCACGACCCATGAGACGGCAAGCCATTTCGTCGATGGAGCAGACCGCCGTCACCGGAAGGCAGCTTTCCACGGCCTCAACAACTTTGTGGTGATATTCGACATAAAGCTCGTGACGGGCCTCGACAAGCTCGATGCCGGGGCACATGCGTTTGGCGTCGGCAACAATCGTTCCAGTGCGGACGCCGAATGCCTTGGCCTCGTAGCTTGCCGCGATAAGAACGGTGGTGTCTGCCATCATGGGAACCACGCCGATTGGACGGCCGCGTAATTCAGGGCGATCCTGCTGTTCTACTGAAGCGAAGTAGGAGTTGAGATCAACGAAAAGCCAGTTCAATTCAGGTCCGGCTCCGGTTGCGACGGTGCTCCCGAATTGCGATAAATCTGCCCGGGAACCACCACCCGGCGTTAAAGGTGGTCCCGAGATTAAAGGCTCTTCCATTGCGACAATTATTCGCCTTTTGTTTCCTTTTCTGCAATAGGATTTCCATAGCCAGTTGAACTTTTTTAGGTGTACACTGAGGCCACTTCAATGACAGTTGGCCATTTGATACAGAAACACCCGCTTTGGTTCAGACGTGCATCTCATGAATGCAGGACGCGCTCTCGAACCTGGTTCGATTGGAGCGGAGGTTTGTTATGCATAGCTTAGTGCAATGGCTCATGGCAAGCGGAAGCTTGGTCGCGCTTGCAGTAACCGCGGGAGTAGCGGTGCTACTGGCGTGCTGCCTGGGGTGCGCGAAATGCCCTTGCCGCGACAAGGACGAAATCTTCAGGCGCCGCGAAGTTTAAAGAACCGCAATTCCCGAGCAAGTTCAGCGAACAGGCAGGTCTGCGGTAGTTCGTGTGCCTTGATGGAAACGCATGCGCCATGCGCCGGACTTCTTGGTCCAAATGGAACTTCGCAAGCTGGCCAGCACTTCACTCGAATCGGCATCAGCACGAATGGTCCTGTAAGTCACGAGTGCAACGTCATCTGACAGAAAGTCGCAGCGGAAGTCCTCAATTGCCGGCGCAATGAAAGTGGTTTCGCGGGAAAGCAGTTCGATGATGCTGTTTCGCGTCCATGTGCGACCCGACGAACCAAATTCAAGGAAATTCTCAGCCAGCATCGACCGCCGCTTCTTCCGATCGCGGCGCACAGCAGCATCCAGCAGCGACTCCTCGAGCGCGCGCAATCTCGCCGCAGTCGTTTCCGCACCTTCGCCAGATCTATCGCCTGATGTCATTTCTCCAATCCTGCAGTTGGCTTGAGGTAAAGCTCAAAGTGCGCGAGGATGCGATTGTACAAATGAGTGCGAACATCGGGTCCCGAGATCGAATGCGTTTTGCGCGGGTAAATCTGCAGATCGTAAGGAATGCCGGATTCTATCAGTTTCTGGATGAATTGCACGGAATTTTCAAGGTGCACGTTATCATCGCCCGTGCCATGCATCAGCAACAGGCGCCCTTTTAACTTTGCTGCCGAATTCACAGCCGAAAAATCCTTGTAGCCATCGGGAAATTCCAAGGGAAGGCCCATGTAGCGCTCAGTGTAGATGGAATCGTAGTTGCGCCAATCCGTGACCGGAGCAACCGCAACTCCCGCCCTGAAACGGTCAGAATGAGTGAGCGCGTAGAGTGTGAACGACCCGCCCCAACTCCACCCCCACCAACCCAGGCGGTCCTTGTCTAATTGCGGATATTTCTGGAGAGTGCTATCGAGAACTGCCAGCTGATCTTCGAATTGCGCGGCGCCCATGTTGTGATAAGCAACCTGAGCAAAGTCACGCCCGCGATGGGCGGTGCCACGATTGTCGGTATGGAGCACAGCGAACCCGTGCTGGGCCAGCAGCTCGTCGAACAGCAATGAATCGGACCACTTGTTCTGGACCTCTTGTGCACCGGGACCGCCATACGGATTCACGATTAGTGGCACGCTACCAGGGCTCGTCGCTCCCGCAGGGAGAATCAGCGTCGAGTAGAGAGTCGAGCCATCGGCGGCTTTCGATTCCAGTTGTTCCGGAGCCCGCAGGCGATACGGCTCAACCGCGCGAGTTGTCCAGAACACCTTGCATTCTCCACCAATCTTGCAGATGCTGAGCCGCGGAGGCTCCATGCGCGTCGAGAACAGGTCGACATAGCTTTCACCATCTGGCGCAAAGTTGGCATCGTGAAAGCCCGGTTCGGTGGTAATCGGTTTACGCTTACCTTCGAAGTCAACCTGCCATAGCTGCTGCTCAAGCGCATTGCCTTGGTTGGATGTGTAGTTCACAACGCGATGCGCGGCATCCACAACGGAGATACTCGTCACATCGAACTCCCCGCTGGTCAGCTGTTTGGGATCGGACGACGAAGCCGATAACGGATTCGAGGGATTGTAGGAATAGAGATAAATGTGATTGTGCCCGTCCTTCCAGTCGGACAGAACAAGGTTGCCGTTTCCAACGAAGACGTCGTAGTTTTCATCGAGAAACTTGTCATCGTTAATTTCGAGGACGAGGCGCGATTGGCTAATGGAAGGATCTGCGAAGTAGATGACGCGCTGCTTGTGGTTGCGTGATAGCGTCTCAATCCAAACCGTGTGCCGGTCAACCCATCCAAAGCGCGGCACATAGTCCTGCCCTTCATGCAGGGGAAGCTTGACCCAGTTGATTCTTCCGCCGGCCGTGCTCACAACGCCTACACGCAACTCCGGATTGGAGTCTCCAGGCTGCGGATAGCGCTGCATCTCGACCGACGCATGGTTGGGAATCCAGTCTTCAATTGGATATTGAGAAACAGCGGTCTCGTTCATTTGCAGGAATGCGAGGCTCTTCGAATCGGGCGACCAGAAGTAGTTGCTGCGAACATCGAGCTCTTCCTCGTAGACCCAGTCGACCTGGCCGTTCGTGGTCGCCGCCACCGGTGGTGGAGGCGCCACAGGGAATGGTGCGGCATCCACAAATTCACGAGGCCGCACGATGCTCAGGCCATGATTGCGGACAAACGAAATCAGGTCGCCGTTGGGCGAGAACTTGGGGTCGTCGCCCGACGGTGTGTCGGTGAAGCCAACCTGAACGCCGGTGCCGGTAGCCAGATCGTAGAGCCAGAGCCGCCCATTGGCATCGAACAGAATGTGCTTTGAATCCGGTGACCAAAGATAACTTGCCATGTTGTAGCGCTGGCGATGATCGCGATCCTGCTCGGTGCCGTCGCTGCCCCCAAGCGACGCCAGTTTGGCACGGCTCACCAGCACATGAGGCTTCCCCGTCCCCGGGTCAAGATCGATCAGTTCGCCACCGTCGAGGTAGGAAAGGTGCTTGCCATCCGGCGACCAGGTAACTTCGTCAGGCAACGTTCCAATCAAGGGTCCGTGGGCGTAGATTTTTTCCACTGCAAGCGGAATTGCGTCGGATTGCGCCGCAATGGAACCGGTCGCGAGCGGAAAAAGTAGTACGGCGGGAATAAGTAGTACGGCAAATCGCAATGCAATCCTCCAGGCCGGAACCTGCGGTCGCTCCCTGGGTTCGGGCAAGCGATTGAGGCGGGCGGCATCGAAAGGGTTCCCGCGGAAAGTCTAAACCACGGTAGTCGCGGGTTTATTGTCCGTTGGCTACGTCCCTGAAAATTTTGAATTCAGATCAAATAGCGGATTCTGAGGGAGGCGAGTGAGAAAGGCAGGGGAATCGATTGATCCGCAATTCGCGCTTATCAATGCATGGGAGCGCCACCCTTGGCTTTCGGTGGCCGCTTCATCAGAAATACCAAAGGGATGAGCAACAACATTGCGACCGCGAGCACCTTAATTACGTCGAGATAAGCAAGCATGGTGGCCTGGCGCCAGAGTTGGCCATAGAGGTTTCCCTGGGCCATCGCCCTGCCCTGCGCCAGTGAATTGACTTTTCCGCCGTGTTGAACAAGGTAGCGACCCAGCCCATCAACCTGGCTCTGCAAAACGGCGCTGTTCTGCGAAATCCAAGCGCCCAGCCGGTTCTGGTGGAACTGCTGCCGGCGCGCCAGCCAGGTAACCACGAACGCCGTGCCGACACTGCCGCCAATGTTGCGCGCCAGGTTGGTCAGGCCGCTGACGTCGTTGTTCTTGTTCATGGGAATCCCGGTGTAAGAGAGCGTGTTGATAGGAATAAACAGGAACGCAAGGCCGGCGGCCTGAAAGACGCGAAGCCACGCAATGTAGCTGTAGCTGACGCCCAGATTGAGAGTACCCATGGTGAAAAGCGCGACCGCTGAGACCGAGAATCCGTAGACGATCATCCAGCGCGGGTCGACTCGGCTCACCAGAATTCCGACAATCGGCATCATCAGCATGACCGTAACGCCGCCCGGCGAGATGACCAGGCCGGCCTGTTCCGCCGTATAGCCCAGCAGCGACTGCACAAATTGCGGAATCATGACGGTGGTGCCGAACAGCACAATACCGAGTACGCCCATGAGCACAAATGACACCGCAAAATTGCGCTGCTTGAAGAGGGTGAGATCGAGGATTGGTCGATGCTTGCGTCGGATCTGCAAGAGCGACCAGGCAATCAGCGTAATGAGCGAAGTGACACAGAGAACAATGAAGGTGGTGATAAGGCGCGACCCGAACCAGTCGTCCTCCTGCCCCTTATCGAGCACAAATTCCAGCGATCCAAACCCCAGCGCTAGAAGGCCAAATCCCACGTAATCGAGGTTCAGCCCCTGCTTCCGCATCTTCTTGACTTCCTCAACGATGTGCGGAGGATCTTCGACGATGCGGTTGGTCAAGAAGAGCGAGAACACCGCAATGGGAACGTTGATAAAAAAGATCCAGCGCCAGTCGAAATTGTCGGTGATCCAGCCACCGAGGGTGGGACCGATGGCCGGAGCGCAAACCACAGCGAGCCCGTAGAGCGCGAAGGCCTGGCCCCGCTTGGCAGGGGGGAACGTGTCGGCGAGGATGGCCTGTTCACTGGGAGCCAGACCGCCACCGCCAGCGCCCTGCAGCACCCGAAAGAAGATGAGGAGCGGCAGCGACGGTGCCAGTCCGCAGAGCGCCGAACTGATGCCGAACAGCAGCACGCAGACCAACATCAGCACTACACTGCCGTAGAGCCAGAAGGAAAGGTCCTCCAGTACGTGGTAATCGATGCTACTGAGCACAGTCACCAAGACTAGGCTGGCGACAAGCCAGTACAGTTGCTTGATCTCATAGCTGGTACCAAGAATTTTATACGGAATCGAGGCACTATGGATATTCATGATGCCAATTCCGGCAATAACGAGCACCAAGGTAATAAGGATCCAGTCCACGTTAATGAAGAGACGACGATCAATCATTGTCGTCCCGCGCTCCCAGGAGCCGCACCGTCTTCCGCATCATCATCCTCCTCGGTATCAGCGGCCCGTTTCGGGCGCTTGATGACCCCCTTCTGTTCAAAATACTTGCGCAAAATGGTCCCGGCAATTGGGGCAGCGGCGGCACCACCATGCTCGCCATGCTCGATGACCACCGCAACGGCGACTTCTGGAGCATCATACGGTGCAAAGGCTACAAACAGCGCATGATCCCGATACTGATACAGAACATCCCTCTTCTTTTCCTGCTGCTTCACCACCTGCG
>JANXQR010000229.1 GCA_025353435.1 Acidobacteriota bacterium
GCCGCGGGGCGCGATTTTGCCGCAACGCTCACGGCCATCATGTGCGGGCAGGCCTATCTGCAGTCGGCCATTATCGCTGGATCGTGCCAGCCGCTTGGTTCGGCCACACCGCTCACCGCGGGTTCGGAACAAAAGGGTGGCGCGTGCCCGGGCTTCTATGTCAATCGTGAGCCGTTCCTCGATGTGATCCGCATGCATCGCGCCGAGGTAAACAAGATCGGCAAGTCGCGCACCAGCGGCGAGCCGTTCTCCGTGCCGCAACTTGACCTGCTCATCGACGCCAGCCGCGAGTGCTGGGACATGGCACTTGTCTACGGCGAGCGTTACGGTTACCGCAATTCGCAGACCACCGTGCTGGCGCCCACCGGCACCATCGGCTTCATGATGGATTGCGATACCACCGGCATCGAGCCTGACCTGGCGCTTGTGAAGTACAAGAAGCTGGTGGGCGGCGGCATGATCAAGATTGTCAACAACACCGTGCCGGCCGCATTGTTCAAGCTCGGCTACAACAACGACGAAGTGAACGCGATCGTCAGCTACATTGATGCGACGGGCACCATTGAAGGCGCGCCGGGCATCAAGCCGGAGCACCTGGCCGTATTCGATTGCAGCTTCAAACCTTCCAAGGGCACGCGGTCCATTCAATACATGGGCCACATCAAGATGATGGCCGCGGCGCAGCCATTCCTCTCGGGCGCAATCTCGAAGACGGTCAATCTGCCGCATGAAGCCACGGTGGAAGATGTGGCAGAGGCCTACGCGGAGAGCTGGCGCCAGGGCATCAAGTCAGTTGCCATCTATCGTGACGGATCAAAGGGCACCCAGCCGCTCAATACCAGCATGGATGCCAAGAAGGAACCCTCTGCGCTCGATGCGATCGGCATGCGCATGCTCGCGAGCATGGCCGCCGGCCAGCCCGCTTCTGAGGTCGATTTGAAGGCGCTGGAATCCAAGATCAGCGACAAGCTTGAGGTGACCGCGAAGCAGATGATCGCGGCTGCCGGGACATTCAGCGCGGCGATGGACGAGATTGCCAAAGCCGCAGCCGTGCCGACGATTACGGCAAGTGTCGCTCCCGCGCCCCCCCCTCAACAGCCGCAAGATCTGAATGCGCCGCCGCGCGCAATCCGGCATCGCCTACCCGAGGAACGTGCTTCCGTCACGCACAAGTTCTCCATCGCTGGGCACGAAGGCTACATTACGGTCGGCCTCTATCCCACTGGTCAGCCGGGCGAAATCTTTATCAAGATGGCCAAGGAAGGCTCGACCGTCTCGGGATTGATGGACTCATTTGCAACGGCGATCTCATTGGCGCTGCAGCATGGCGTGCCGCTGCGTGTGCTTTGCGAGAAGTTTGCGCACACGCGCTTTGAGCCGTCGGGTTGGACCGGCAATGAGCAGATCGGATACGCGAAGAGCCTGATGGACTATATCTTCCGTTGGCTCAGCCTGCGCTTCCTTTCGGGCACGCAACTGAGTCTGTTTGCGGGGTTCGCTCCTCAGGTGGCGCAGTTGCCGGCGTCGCCCACCATCCTCGCGGATACGGAACTCGAAGACGAGGAAACAGCAATGCCGCACGATCAACTCGCGCGCCTGGCCGAGGAGGTGGCACGCAAGCTGAACCAGGTTGGGCAAAGCGGCTTGCCCGGCATGGGCTCGACGGCCTCGCCTGCAGGCGGCATCGCACCTGAGATTCGGGCAAGGGGATCAGTGGCCGGAGACATGGCACACGGGCCGGACATGCAGGACCGCGGCATCTACCATGCGTCCGACGCCATGCGCGATCTCTACGACATGGGCGATGCGCCGAGCTGCGGAATCTGTGGTGCCATCATGGTCCGCAATGGAAGCTGCTATCGCTGCATGAGCTGCGGATCGACGAGCGGATGCAGTTAGAAAGCTAAGTTACCGCAAAGACGAAATTGGTTTGCGGTGGCACTTGGAAATCAAGTCGGTCTCGCTGATTTGCAGCCTCTGCAACAACTGCAAATGTCGGCGATGCCGGCTTAGATCAAACCGACAAGGGCGAGTTTCGCTGGATGAAATATTCCGCGAAACTCGCCCTTCTACCTTGCGCCCTCGTCTTCCTGGAAATTTCGGAATATCCATCGCGCGACTTCTTACTGGAATGCGCACACTTGGATTTGATAAACTCCGTTTCCGAGCAAGTCTTCGATACTGATCCTCCTCTCCTAACCAGATTGTGATGTGAATCAATGGCGATCAAACTGAATGTGAACAATGTGGCGGCCACGGTGGATGTTCCGCCGGAAATGCCCCTCCTGTGGGTGCTGCGCGACAAACTGAACCTCAAAGGCTCCAAGTACGGCTGCGGCATGGGGGTTTGCGGCGCATGCACGGTCCTGGTGGGCGGCAAGGCGATGCGCTCCTGCATGACCGATGTAGGTTCGGTCGGTGACCGGCCCGTTACCACCATCGAGGGCCTGTCGCCGGATGGCCTACATCCCGTTCAGGTGACGTGGGAGGCTCTCGACGTGCCCCAGTGCGGATACTGCCAGGCTGGCCAGATCATGTCTGCCACTGCTTTGCTACAGCACACGCCTCATCCCACTGACGCGGAAATTGATACGGCCATGAGTGGCAACATCTGCCGTTGCGGAACTTACCCGCGCATCCGTCAAGCCATTCACGAAGCAGCACAAGCCGCCGCTCTCGCCGGCTCCAAGTGAAGGAAGGCCCTCTCATGCGCTTGAATCGGAGATCGTTTCTGCAACTGACCGCCCTTGCCGGCGGCGGCCTCGCACTGGATCTGTATCGCTCGCCGCTAGCCATAGCTCAAAGCATCGGTAAACCCATCGATCTTGCTCCCCAGGCTTTCATTCAAATCGCGCCCGATGGCGCGGTCACCATCATGGCGCGCGCTTCAGAGTCCGGCCAGGGCATGCGCAACATGCTCCCCATGCTCATCGCTGAAGAGTTGGACGTCGACTGGAAAGACGTTCACGTGCAGCAGGCAGAACTGAATGAGAAGGTCTACGGCCCGCAGTTTTCCGGAGGCTCCGCAAACACCCCCATGGGCTGGGAGCCAATGCGTCGCGTTGGCGCCGCGGGGCGCCAGTTGCTCGTCACCGCCGCAGCGCAAACCTGGAGCGTGCCGGAAACTGAATGCACAACGAAGTCTGGCCACGTGCTGCATGCCGCCTCGAGCCGCTCCCTCGGGTACGGTGAACTCGCGGCCAAAGCGGCAACCCTTCCCGCGCCCGCTCTCAGCAGCGTCAAGCTTAAAGATCCCAAGGACTATCGCATCGTCGGGCATTCACAAACCGGCGTCGATACGCACGCCATCGTCACCGGCAAGCCGCTCTTCGGTATCGATGTCGAGCTACCCGGAATGTTGTTTGCCTCCATCGAGAAGGCTCCCGTATTCGCCGGCAAGGTAAAATCCGCCAACATCGATCAGATCAAAGCGATGTCCGGCGTACGTCACGTCCTTGTGATCGATGGCGGCATCACGCCCGCGGCTTACACGCCGTGGGAGCCAGGCATGGAACCGGGCATCGCGATTGTGGCCGACACATGGTGGCAGGCGCAGCAGGCGCGCGAACAGCTCAAGGTCGAGTGGGATCTCGGCCCCGCCGCAACTCAAAGCTCGGTGGGATTCCAAAAGCGCGCCAAGGAACTTCTCGCGGCCAAGCCTGGAAACACGCTGCGCAAGTATGGCGACCTCGATGCCGCTCTCAAATCGTCGGCCAAAGTAGTCGAAGCCACCTATGAGTATCCGTTCATTGCTCACGTCACGCTTGAGCCGCAGGGCGCCACCGCACACTGGAAAGACGGCAAGCTCGAAATGTGGTCCACCAGCACCCTGCCCGTCGATGGCCGCGGTCTGGTAGCAAAGACGCTCGGCATCCAGGAGAGCGACATCACCACGCACATGATGCGCTCCGGCGGCAGCTTTGGACGCAGACTGCAGAACGACTACCTGGTTGAAGCAGCCTGGATCGCCAAGCGCGTTGATGCGCCCGTCAAGCTGTTATGGTCGCGCGAAGACGACATTGCCCACGACCCCTTCAGGCCCGGCGGAACCGTCGGCTTGAAAGCGGGCCTCGACGCTAAGGGCAAGCTCACCGCCTGGCGCCATCACCTTGTTACCTTCGGCGATGAAAAGCATTCCACATCCGGCGGAGGCATTGGGCGTGACACATATCCCGCTGGCTTTGCACCATCGTACGAGCTCTACACCTCCGCGCAGCCGCTCATGCTTCGCACCGGGGCCATGCGCGCGCCGGGCGACAACGCCTACTGCTGGGTTTCGCAGTCCTTCATTGACGAGATGGCTCACGCCGCTGGTCGCGATCCCCTCGACTTCCAGCTTGAGCTGCTCAGCAATAAGCAGGCGCCGTGGACAGCGACCGGTGAAGACGCTGTCGGCGACCACGAGCCTTCCGGACAATCCGTTCTAATCCCCGAGCGCTTCAAAGGCGTGCTCGAGTTGGTGGCCGAAAAATCAGGCTGGGCTAATCGCCCCAAGACACCCGGCCGCGGCATGGGCATCGCCGCATGGTTCTGCCACTTGGGCTATTTCGCTGAAGTTGCTGACGTAAGCGTCGACGCCAAAAACAAGGTCACGGTCCACCAGGTCTGGGCCGCCGGCGATGTCGGCAGCCAGATCATCAATCCTGGTGCGGCGGAGAACATCGCCTTCGGCGGCATCATCGAAGGCATGAGCCACATGGGCCAGGAAATCACTCTGGAAGATGGAGTGATCCAGCAGTCCAACTTCCACAATCACCCGCTGATGCGCATGAGGCAGGCGCCCAAGATTGAGGTGTATTGGCGCAAGACCGACTACGCTCCTACGGGTCTCGGTGAGCCAACGTTGCCGCCCACGCTGCCGGCTTTGACCAACGCTATCTTCGCCGCCACCGGCAAGCGCATCCACACCCTTCCCCTCCAAAAGAGCGGGTTCAGTTGGGCTTGAAACAGGTCAGCTCCGTTTCCGTTCCGTGAGACAGGAACGGAGTTGTCGCGTGTTCACTGAAGATCCATTCGCGCAGCTTCAAGAATTCGGTATCGCACAATTGCGCGATAATTTCGACAGGGATTCTCTGGCGCGATTGAGCGATGCCGCGATGCGATGTTTTCAGGCGATCGAGGCCGATCAATCTCCGCCTGCGCAATACCGGTTCAGCCGCTCTTCCCACTCCGTGCTTTTGACCGCACTATCGGACTTTGGTTGCAAAGACGCGGACGAATTGACCGCCCCGCTTTCTGCGCCCGGACTCGATCAATTATTCTCTGAGGCCATCGGCCATGAGTGGACATGCAACATGGAACAGTCGTGGGTGCGGAAGAAGTTTGCCCCGCATCTGGCCCCGGTGACTGGGTACCATATCCAGAATTGGCATCAGGACGGAGCGTTGGGAGTCAGCTTCCCCGATGAACCGGGACCCGTTATCCCCATGACCGATTTGCTCACATGCTGGATTCCGATGACCCCGTGCGGTGTCGACGGCCCCGGCCTTGAGTTCGTCCGCCGCCGCCCACCAGCCTTGCTGCATTTCACGGAGCTCAACGATTCGGCTCTGCGGAAGCGGTTCTCACCTGAGGAATTTTGGGCGCCGGAACTCGAATTCGGCGATGGTCTGGTCTTCCTGAATGACGTTCTTCACCGGACCTGCGTCCGTCCTGAGATGCTCCACAATCGCCTCAGCGTGGAGTACCGAATCTTCCCTCGTTGACGCATCCGGTTCATGTCCCAAACCGCCGAAACCACACTCGAAGGAATCGAAATGGGCATCCTTAAGGCCACGAGAGCTATGGGTTCCCCGGCGACAGGTCTTCGTTGCTGGGGTGATCATTCATCGTATACTGGGTTCATGTCGATCGTGCGCAACATCGCCGGCATCGCCAAGGGCATGAGCATCACATTCGGTGAGATGCTGCAGCCCACGCAGGTGGAAAATTACCCTGATGGTGCGGGGCCGATGAAGGGCGCGAAATTCGAGCAGCGCTATCGTGGCGCCCATGTATTGCAACGCGACGAAAACGGGCTCGAAAAATGTGTGGCGTGCTTTCTATGCGCTGCTGCCTGCCCTGCCAACTGCATTTACATTGAAGCCGACGAAAACACCGAGGAGAAGCGCATCTCCTCCGCCGAGCGCTATGCAAAGGTCTACAACATCGACTACAACCGCTGCATTTTCTGCGGCTATTGCGTTGAAGCCTGCCCCACTGACGCCATCACGCACGGCCACGGCTTCGAACTTGCTACCCTCAACGCTACCAACCTGGTAATGCGCAAAGAAGACATGCTGCTCCCGGTTGCGTCGTTGACCGCTGCCAAGTAAACTCCACGCGGTGGGCGGCGGCAACAAACCTATTTCTTGGGGTACGTGGCGCGGACGTCGGACAGAAGCATTTCGCCGTCACACCCGATCCCGCTGGCGTCCAGAATCTCCACTTTGAAACCAGGGTAGGCCCACTTGAATCGGTGCTCCTTCCATGCAGCCACGGTACCCCAGTCCTCTTCAGCGAAATCATAGGGGTAGGCAGGAATCTGGGTCTTGTCAGAACGGACATCCCTCCCGTCGAGATGGCGAAACCGAACATCGAAACCTTCTATTCTGCCTATGTTTCTCTCGATAGCCTTGACTGAAGCCACGGGATCCCCATTTCGAAAATTGATCTCTTGTCGACGCTTCAGACTAGCCTAATGGTCGACTCGGGAACAACCGATCAATGTCATGTGTGCATCTCCTGCGTGCGCTACGTGGCAATCGGCCGAAACAAAACTGCCCCGGCACAATATCAGTCGGGGAGTTCCGTTTTTGCGACTGAGAACCTTCCCTCATTCTGGTACATATCATGTGACGGCAAATACATATCTCAGAGGGCAGAAACTCATATGCTCGATCCCGTGGAAGTGTGCCTTGCGCTCGGTGGTCTCGCTTGCGCTGCATGGTGGCCAAGGAAAAAATGACCCCCACCCCCCCCTATTGTTGCCGTTTGTTCGCTCTCTCCTTTTCTTCGCCTCGCGGCGGGAGAATTGAAAAGCTACTCCGCCGGATCGTAGTTGAGATTTGGTCCAAGCCAGCGCTCCACTTCGACGCGGCTCAACCCTTTGCGCACTTGATAATCGGCAATTTGGTCGTGGTCGATCTTGCCTAGACTGAAGTACTTGGCCTCCGGATGCGCAAAGTAAAGCCCGCTCACGCTCGATCCCGGCCACATGGCAAACGACTCCGTCAGCAGCATGCCGGTGTTCGCTTCCACATCCAGAAGCCGCCAAATCGTTCCTTTTTCCGTGTGGTCGGGGCACGCAGGATACCCCGGCGCCGGCCGAATCCCGCGATACTTCTCGTGGATCAGTTCATCGACGTTGAGGTTCTCCGCGCATCCATAACCCCATTCATCGCGCACACGCTTGTGCAGGCACTCCGCAAACGCCTCCGCCAGCCGATCCGCAATCGCTTCTGCCATGATTGCGTTGTAGTCATCGTGCTTCGCTCGGAAACCATCGCAAAGCTTCTTCAATCCGATCCCGCTCGTTACCGCGAACGCTCCAATCGAATCCGGCAGGCCCGTTTCCTTTGGTGCGATGAAATCCGCCAGCGACTTGCAAGGTTCGCTGCCTTCGCGAGCGGCTTGCTGTCGCAGAAAATGAAACTGCTCCAGAACCGCGCCGCCATCGGTATACAACTCAATATCGTCGCCGATTGCGTTCGCTGGGAAAAGTCCGTAAGCGCCACGCGCCGTCAGCAAATTCTCTTCGATAATCTGATCCAGCAGCGCATTCGCTTCTGCAAACAAGAGCCGCGCCTGCTCTCCCTGCGCCTTGTCATCGAGTATCCGCGGATAAACGCCCTTCAATTCCCAGGTGTGGAAGAACGGCGTCCAGTCGATATACGCGCGCAGTGTCGCAAGCGGAAAATTGTCCAGCACGCGCACGCCCGTGAAAGAAGGCGATGCCAGATCCTCGGCGCGCCACTCTATCGGTGTTCTCCGGTGCCGCGCTGTCTCGATGGAAACCAGCTTCGCACGCGGCGACGCATGCGCCTTGCGCAGCGCGTCATAATCCGCACGATGCTTGGCGACAAAATCCGCTTTGCCGTCCTCACTCAGCAGGCTCGTGGTCACCGGCACAGCGCGGCTCGCATCCAGAACGTGCACAACCGGCTCGCTGTAGTGCGGCGCAATCTTCACCGCTGTGTGCGCGCGGCTGGTGGTCGCTCCGCCAATCAGCAACGGCAGCTTGAAACCCTGCCGTTCCATCTCGCGCGCCACGTGCACCATCTCATCGAGCGAAGGCGTAATCAATCCGCTCAGCCCAATCAGGTCGGCTTTCTCGGCCTTTGCTCGTTCGAGGATCTTTTCGCTGGACACCATCACGCCCATGTCGATGACTTCATAGTTATTGCACGCTAGCACTACGCCCACAATGTTCTTGCCGATATCGTGCACGTCGCCCTTAACCGTGGCCAGCACAATTTTTCCCTGCGTGCGCACTTCCTGGCCGGCCGCGATCATCTCCGCCTTTTCGGCCTCCATGTACGGTGTCAGATACGCAACGGCCTTCTTCATCACGCGCGCACTCTTGACCACCTGCGGCAGAAACATCTTGCCCGCGCCAAACAAATCGCCAACCACGCTCATGCCGTCCATCAGCGGGCCTTCAATCACGGAAAGCGGCCGGCCAAACTTTGCGCGAGCCTCTTCCGTGTCGATGTCGATGAACTCGTCGATGCCCTTGACCAGCGAGTGCGACAGCCGCTCCTCTACAGTCCCATTGCGCCATTCATCGGCCTTTTTCTCGATCGCAGCGCCGGGGGCCTCCGCCTTCAGCTTCTCGCCGTACTGCACCAGCCGCTCCGCCGCATCTGGTCTACGGTTCAGCAGTACGTCTTCGACAAGCACCTTCAGCTCCGGCTCAATCTCCTCGTACACCTCAAGCATTCCGGCATTCACAATGCCCATATCCATGCCTGCGGCAATCGCGTGATACAGAAATGCTGAGTGCATCGCTTCGCGAACCTTGTTGTTGCCGCGGAAGCTGAACGAAATATTCGAAACGCCGCCACTCACCTTCGCATGCGGCAAATTCCTCTTGATCCAGCGGGTTGCATTGATGAAGTCAACTGCGTAGTTGTTATGCTCCTCCATGCCCGTCGCGACGGTCAGGATATTCGGATCGAATATGATGTCCTCGGCAGGGAACTCGACTTCGTCCACAAGAATTCGATATGCGCGCTCGCAGATGCGAATCTTCTCCTCGAAGCTCGAAGCCTGCCCATTCTCATCGAATGCCATCACCACCACGGCCGCACCATACTTCAGCACCTTCGCCGCATGCTCGCGAAACTTCTCTTCGCCTTCCTTCAGCGAAATGGAGTTCACAATGCCCTTGCCCTGTATGCACTTCAGCCCCGCTTCAATGACCTCCCACTTTGAGGAGTCAACCATGAACGGAACTTTGGCTACCTCCGGCTCGCTGGCCAGCAGCTGCAGATAGCGCGACATCGCAGCTACGCCGTCAATCATGCCTTCATCCATGCAGATGTCGATCACGTTGGCGCCGTTCTCCACCTGCTGGCGCGCCACGCTTACTGCTTCCTCGTACTTGCCTTCCTTCACCAATTTCGCGAACTTCGGCGACCCCGCCACATTCGTTCGCTCGCCGATCATAATGAAGGAGCCAGGCTGCTGCTTGAACGGTTGCGATCCTGAGAGGCGCAGAGGCCGCGTCTCCAACGGCGCACTTTCTGGGGGCACATCCGCGGGAATGGCAACGCTGCCTTTCGCGGTAGCAAGCTCGACCGGTTCCGCACCCGGCACACGCGGCGGCATGCCATCCAGTTCCCTTGCAATCGCCGCAATATGCTCCGGCGTGTTACCGCAGCATCCGCCCGCAATGTTGATCAGACCTCCGCGCGCGAAGTTGCCGAGGTAGCGCCCCATGTCCGTTGGATCGAGATCAAACCCCGTCGCCGACAGTGGATTTGGCAACCCCGCGTTCGGGTAGCACGAGATGGCCGTATTCGATTTCTGCGAGAGCTCTGCAAGAAACGGATACATCAAGTCCGGCCCCAACGAGCAGTTCAGCCCCACCGACAGCGGCTTCACATGCTCCACCGCGTTCCAGAACGCTTCAATCGTTTGCGCCGAGATCATGGTCTCGCCGCCGCGGCCCACGGCTGCCGAAATCATCACCGGCAGTTCCCGCCCTTGCGCCGTCAGGCCGTCCTCATCGAACACATCGCGGATCGCCACCAGTGCGGCTTTGGCGTTGAGCGAGTCGAAGATCGTCTCCACCAACAACAGATCGGATCCGCCCGCGATGAGCGCCCTCACCTGGTGCGCATACGCTGCCTTCACCTGGTCGAACGTCACCACGCGGAAGCCCGGATCGTCCGCATCCGGAGAGTTCGAAAGCGATACCGTCAGCGGTCCCACTGCGCCCGCCACAAACCGCGGCCGTCCGGTCGCGTTGGCTATGCGATCTGCCCACTCGCGACACTGCCGCGCCGACTGCTCGTTGATCTCCCACGCCAAATCATTCAGGGAATTATCGTCAATGATTTTCTGGTAGAACTCAGGGTCCTTCCGGCCGCCCTTCTCACGCGGGTCCTCAACAAAAAACTCGCTCTGCGCAATGCTGGTCGCGCCAAACGTGTTGGTCTCGATGATGTCCGCGCCTGCCTCCAGAAACCGGCGATGAATGTCGCCGATCATCTCCGGCTGCGTCAGCGAGAATAGGTCGCCATTGTTCAGCAGGTCCTTGTCCGCGTTCTTGAACCGCTCCCCGCGGATATCGGCTTCCTTCATCCCGTAGGTGCGGATGGTCGTGCCCATCGCTCCATCAATAATGGCGATGCGGCTTTCGAGAACCTTCTGAAGCGGATGCTTATGCTCTGTTGTCATGTCTCCCTGGTGGCGAATTGAAAGGATTGCTTCCTGCGCCGGTTTCTGCCCGATAAATCAATGAACGGCCTCAGTACAACCGACATGCACGAATTGCAAAGGCTGAAGGGCCTGCTTCCATCATAACGAACCGTCTGTCTATCAGATGCGGTTCGCCATTGGCCGATGCAGAACAGGCACTTGGGTATTCTGTTTCTCGCACTTGAGACATCGGAAAGCAGAACCTCGATGCTAACCACATCAGGCTTTTTCTGTTGCAGCGCGAGACGGAACCGGCTAACGTTGGGTCGATTGCTCACTATCTAATTTCTGGAGCCGCCATGAATCTGAGGCCTTTGTTTATTGTCGTCGCGCTCACCGTATCCACCTCAGCAGCCATTGCCGCCCAGATTCCCGCACCTACCGTCGCCGTCTCGTCAGAACTCACGCTCCCCGCCACCACACGCGGTCAGTCCGTCACCGTCTACGGCACATTTCCCGCAACACCCATCAAGGTCAATCTCCGCTCCAGCAAGCCCGCTGACAAGGGCATTCCGATCGATGCAACTGTCAGCGACGACAGAAAGAGCATCACGTTCATGGTGCCTTCAGACGCGCCAGTTGGCAGCTTCCTCGTCTTCGTAGAAACCGGCTCCCAGGAGGTCCCAGTCCCCGGCGAACTGCGCATTCAGCCCGACGAGATGGCCAAAGTGACGCTCGACTCTGTTGCCCCAGTTACCGGTTATCGCAACTCCGGCAGCGGCGGCTACGACTTCGTGATGGCGGGCCAGAATCTTGCTCACCTGGCCTCCGACAACAAGGTGATCAAGGTTGGATACGGCGCACTGACTGCCGGAAACCCCGCGGAATGCGTGGACGCCGCTGCCATGAAGAAGGCGCAAAAAATCTGCTTATCTTACGACCTTGGCATGGAGGGCATCCGGCTCAATGTCCTCAACTATCACTCCCAGCGCTACGAGGGCCAGGTCAGCTTTGCGGTCAAGGCAGGCAACAATACTTCTGGCCCGCAGAAGGTTACATTCTCACTCCCGCGCCCTGAAACCCTCCGCTTCTTCTCAATTGCTGTGTTCCTGGCGTTGGCGGGTATCGTCTTTGCCCTGGTTCGTCGCGGAGTACGGGAAAACAGGCTTGCCGGTGAGCACAATGGGCCACTTGCAGCCTTCTTTTTGGACCGCCAAACGAACTCCTTCAGTTTGTCCAAATTCCAGATCCTGGCCTGGACCACGGTCGCCATCTTTGGCTACGTCTACCTGTATCTTTGCCGCACCATGGTGCAGTGGAATTTCACGTTGCCGCCCATTCCGGACGGGCTGCCGACGCTGCTGGGGGTTAGCGCCGGGACGACCGTGGCGGCGACCGGAATCACAGCCCAGCACGGGTCAAAGGGGGCGGGACCAATTCATCCGTCCATGGCGGACTTCATCAGTTCGGGGGGCATAATCGCCGGCGAGCGCTTCCAGTTCTTTGTTTGGACGCTGGTTGGGTGCCTCGGTTTCCTGGGGATCATTCTCTCGACCGATCCCGCTTCGCTTACCCAGATGCCCGACATCAACGGTACGTTCCTCACCCTGCTGGGCATCAGCTCTGCGGGCTACCTTGCCGGCAAGCTGGTTCGCAACCCCGGGCCGATCATCCAGTTGCTGACGATCTCCGAGATCACGCCGGCGGCGGGCAAAAATCCAGCCATCATGAAGCTGGAGGTCAAGGGCCAGAACCTGTCCGACCAGGCAGTGGTAAAGGTCGACCAGAAGGAATTGGGCCCCCAACAGTACAGCATTTCCGGAATTGCGAAGCAGGATTCAACGGCGAACAGCCCCTACTTTTCAACCATGCTGATAACTCTCAACGATGCGGACAGCTACTTATCCGGCACGCACCTGGTCTACCTTGTGAACGATGATGGGCAATCGGCCACCGAATCCTTCCCGCTGAATCCACTGAGCCTCGATCCGTTCGCGGAGGCAGTCAAGGCGGGGCAGGATCCGATTACCGTGCACCTGGTGGGAAGAAACTTCGCGGCGGGCTTCCACGGCACATGGAAAGACGCGACCGGGGCTTCATTCATCGTTCCCGACGCCAATATCAAATTCGTCGACGAGAACCATCTGGATGTGACGTTTGTTCCTGGCGCTGCAGGCTCCGGAAAGCTGATCCTGGAAACGCCGGCCAGGCTGCAGGGAATTGCTGAAATCAAAGTGAGCTGATCCCGAGCGGAGTTGCGCAAACATCCGCAGAGGGCCGTTCTATCGCGATTTCATTCCGCACGATACTGCGAATCTTGGCATCTAAGAACAGAGTCAAATTACCGCGCTCGCGAAAATTATTTTGCAGCGCCGCGAAACTTTTCATCCTGCCAAGAGTCTACGCATGTAAGGCGTGGTCTCTGTCCGGGCACATTGCTTTCTATCGATCAAATACAAAAGGTCACTCTGATTGACAGTGAAAGTCTAGACGAATTCAAAAATTCGATCGACTCCGAAAACGGAACCAATTCTGGAGTCGAAGTCATGAAACCCTCCTTGGTTTATCTCCTCTCAAACTAACTTTTCTTGCGCCGCCGCTTTTTGCGGATGCACATGGTTATCAAACCGGATACCGTCATACCGATTGATTCCCGCGTGGTCGGCGTTCCCGGCTATGGTGTTGACAATCAGGGTCGAATCCAAACCTGAACAAGGAGACTCGTTTCACTCTCATGGTCACGGACGACATGGCCGTACCGATGACCACACAGCCTCAGACCGATCCATATCGCCTGATGCATTGACAGCCGAGCGCCGATTTGAACTCGACGCCGGCACCAACGTACGACAACCAATCTGCACCCGAGACCACTGCACATGCTCCCTCCGATGAGGCTCAACCTGCGCAATATGAAAATGCTGCGGCGCAGTCCGCGCCCTATACCTATGCCCCGCGCGCGCTACTTACCGCTTATGCCTTTGCCTCGGCAGTCGTCATGCCGGCGCCCGTCGCGCATGGTCCCGTGGTGGTCATGCCAGCCTCGGTCTGCGCATACGTTCCTGTAGGGGTCAACCCGGTTCCAGCGCTGCGGATATGCCGCAAGGCCGCGAGTAGTCACGTTGAACTCCGTGCCTGGACGGATGCGGACTTTGGCGAGATGTGTGTCCGCTGATTGCAATGGGCTCCGACAGCTCCGACATTCGTGATGTGTGCCGTGCTCCCCTACAATCGGTTTGCACACTCACGGAGGGCCTTCCGTTGTCTCACCGCGGCTTTGACGAGCAGATGGCGGCCCTCGATGCTCTCAAGGGTCAGACGCTTGATCCTCCCGCGATTGGGCTGATCCGGAAATCCATCGCGACTCGTAGTAACTTTCTTGTCGCCAAGGCGGCACGCCTGGCTGAAGAAAACCAGCTGGCAGAATTTGTGCCAGAGCTCATTGCAGCGTTCGAACGGTTCTTTGTGAACGCGGAGAAGGCCGATCCACAGTGCTGGGCGAAGAATGCGTTGAGCCGTGCGCTGTCGAAATTAGGCTGCCGCGACAAGGACGTGTTTCTTCGCGGGCTGCATCATCACCAGATGGAGCCGGTGTGGGGCGGGAGATCTGACTCGGCCGGCGCGCTGCGCGCCAATTGCGCACACGCGCTCATGGGCTGCGAAGGGCTGATTGCTCACGACATCTTGCTTCTGCTGTTGGATTTGATGGCTGATGCGGACAAGGCTGTTCGTGTGGAGGCGGTGCGGGCCATCGCGCAGCTTGATGATATGGCGGTCCCGGTCTTGCGGCTACGTGCGCTCATTCCCGGCGAAGATCCAGAAGTCCTGTCCGTTTGCTTCAGCGCGCTGCTGGCAATCAATCGCGATGCGTCGATTGCATTCGTTGCGCGGTTTCTTGAACTTGGAGACGATGCTGCTGCCGAGGCTGCGTTTGCACTGGCGGAGACGCATGAGCCGGCTGCGCTCGCCGGGTTGCTCAATCTCCGCCAACACCCTACACCAGCTACAACCGAGCCGTGGTACGCCGGGGTGCTGCTGAGCGCAATCGCACTTACGCGGTTGCCGCACGCTGTGACTTATTTGATGGCGCTGATTGAGTCCGAGGATCGTGATGCGCCCGCCGCGATTGAGGCACTGGCGAAGCTGTCGCCGGGAGCCGAGTTGCGCGCGCGTATCACGCAGGCAGTCGAAGATACCAGCAGCCCGCGGCTGAAGAAAGTCCTGGCGGAGCTCCTTCCTGTGTCGGCCTCCTGACTTACCCGGATTTGCGACCACACCCTATGTGACCCCGTACATTGACGATCCGAACACGCCGTGCTTTGATGGACAACGGCGAGCGGCGTCCCGGCTCTTCGCCCCGAAAGTGAGAGAATCATGCGGGCAAACAAGGTCCTGTTGGGTTTCATCCTATTTTCAGTTATCTTGCTGGGCAATTGCGGTGGGAGTGGCTCTGGTGGAACCACCGTTCCGCCGGCGCAGCAGGCGGCGACGCCGACCATTACCACTTCTGCGGCACAGGGCGGAGCGCAGATTGTGACGCTGGCTGACACTACGACTGGCGCCACCATTTACTACACGTTGGACGGATCGACACCCACGACCACGTCTCAGATTTACCAGGCACCGTTCCTGGTGGCGTCCAACCTGACCGTGAACGCGATTGCGGCGGCGCCGACTTTCACCAACAGCAGCGTGGGCACAAAGGCATTCGCACCGGGAATTGCATCGGGCACGTTGGTTTGGAGCGATGAGTTCGCCAACTCTGGCAGCGCGAGTGCGCAGCCGAATCCTGCTGTTTGGACTTACGATACGGGCCCGGGCCTCAATTGCTGCGGCAATGGCGAGCAAGAAACCTACTGCGCACCCACCTCGAATATTTCACCCTGCTCAAACACCAATCCGAATGCCTTCGTGGGCGCGGGTGGCGGTTTGCGCATTGTGGCAATGAAGCTTTTTGCCGGCGTCAACTTCTACACCTCGGCTCGCCTCAAATCTCAGGGACTTTTTAGTTTCATGTATGGGCGAATTGAGGCGCGAATAAAGCTGCCGGAGTCACAGGGCATGTGGCCCGCGTTCTGGATGCTGGGCAACAACATCACCACTCTGAGCTGGCCCGCATGCGGCGAACTCGACATCATGGAGCACATCGACGGCAACAACCCGCCCTTTTCAGTTGGAACAACGCCTCCGGGCTATGACTGGATCGCGGGATCGGTGCACGGCGGAACTACGGCCAGCCATGCCGATGGCTCGCAGCGGTATAACCCGACCGGCTTCTCCGCAGCCGACTGGCATAAATACGGAATGATCTGGTCGAAGGGGCAGGTGCAGTACTACGTCGACGATCCGTCGACACCTTACGCGACGTTCACCACCAGCTCGTTCGCTCCGGGCGTGTGGCCATTTGATGTGGGACCGCAGTTCGTGATCCTCAATCTTGCGGTGGGCGGCGATTGGCCAGGACTTGTAGATGCCACGACGTCCTTTCCCTCGGAGATGACGGTGGATTACGTGCGCATTTACACCAACTAAGCCTTTGCTGCTGAAGCGAACGCTCAACAATTTTGAAGTTTCTGTGCTGCGCTGATCGGAGAAAAACAGACATGGTTCGTTTGCAATCTTTGCTGTGTTGTTTAGTCATGGTTCTAGCAATTCATGTCAGTCAGGCTCAGGACGCCGGCACTTCGCGCGTGGAGTCGCCAAACGGCCAACTCGCAGTTAAGCTGACCGCGCAAAGCGGCTTGCATTACATCGTGGAGTTCCACGGCAAACGCGTCTTCGAAGAGTCCGCGCTTGGCCTCAAACTGGAAGGCCAGAAACCGCTCGGCCCCGGCATGCACCAGGTTCATACCGAGACAGGGCACGCGGACCAAACTTACGCGATTCCCGTTGGCAAAACCAGCAACGTTCGCGACCATTACAACTCCGAGCGGGCCGACTATGAAGATACCGATGGCCGCAAGGTTTCGGTGGAAGTGCGCGTGTACGATGACGGAATCGCGTTCCGCTTGCTCGTCCCCGAACAGCCTGCACTGAAGCACGTTCGCGTGGAACACGAACTGACCGAGTTCCGATTCAGCAAGGATGCCATCACCTATCCGCTGGTGCTTGACAGTTTTCAATCGTCGTATGAGGACGAGTACCAGATGCGCCAAGTTAGCGGCCTGCACAAGGACTGGCTCGTCGGACTTCCGCTGTTGGCCAACGTTCCCGGAGTGGCCTGGGTGGGCATTACCGAGGCCAACATCGACAACTACGCGGGGATGTATTTGCGCAAAGCCGATGCGGCCTTCGCCGTTCGGGCTGAGCTTTCGCCGCGAATCGACAACCCTGCCTTCGCTGTGGAAGCCGACACTCCGTTCTCTACGCCGTGGCGCGTGTTGATGATTGGCGAGGAGCCGGGGCGGCTGGTCGAGTCGAATATCATACTCAACCTCAATCCGCCTTCGAAGATTGCGGACGCTTCATGGATTCGCGCCGGCAAGACTTCGTGGGACTGGTGGTCAGGCGATTACGCCAGCGGCGTCGATTTCGAGCCGGGTATGAATACTGCGACGATGAAACATTACATCGACTTCTCGTCAGCATCGGGATTTCCCTACATGCTCATCGACGCGGGCTGGGCACTTGCCAATCGCAAATCGCCAGACGACTACGCTGTCGTGGCTGACATCACGAAGATTGATCCAAATATCGACATGCCGGAGTTGCTGCGCTACGCAAAAGAGAAGCACGTGCGCCTTTGGCTGTGGTCACATTGGACTTCGGTTGACAAATATATGGAGCAGGCGTTTCCGCTGTTCGAACAGTGGGGCATTGCGGGTGTAAAGATCGACTTCATGAATCGCGACGATCAGCAGATGGTAGCGTGGTATCGCCGTGTTGTTGAACTGGCTGCAAAGCACCACTTGATGATCGACTATCACGGCGCGTTCAAGCCGGACGGGTTGCGGCGCACGTGGCCGAATCTAATTACGCGTGAAGGCGTGATGGGCAAGGAATATTCAAAATGGAGTGCGCGCACCACCCCGGTGCACAACACCACACTGCCCTTTACGCGCATGCTCGCCGGGCCGCTTGATTACACACCGGGAGCATTCGGCAACAGCAATCGCGAGAGCTTTATCGCGCGCAATTCACAGCCGATGAGCTTGGGCACACGCGCACACGAACTGGCTCTGTTCGTGGTGCTGGAGAGCCCCCTGATGATGGTGTCGGATTATCCGGAGCACTATGCAGGCCAGCACGACTTCGAAT
>JANXQR010000283.1 GCA_025353435.1 Acidobacteriota bacterium
TTTTTGTTTTTCGCGTCTCAATTAGAACGAGAAGTTCGCCTGTAAGAAGATGCGCCGTGCCGCGGAGCCAGTGCTGAAGATGCCTCCGGCTAACGATGTCGAGCTACCAAAGCGCGGGGTGCCAATGGTGCCGTTCGGGGGGCCGTAGTTTATGTCGTTGAAGAGGTTCAACGCCTGCACACTGAATGTCAACGAGTACTTGCGGTTTGAACCGCCGCCGAACATGCCGCGCATTGCCCCTGCACCGCCGCCCAGGCCGCCTGGCCCAAGACCGCCGCCGGGAGGTCCACCGCGGCCGCCGCCACCACCACCAGGTCCACCTCCTCCAGGTCCGCCGCCGCCGGGGCCACCACCCGGTCCACCTGGTCCGCCCATGCCACCGTTTTGCGCTGATGATCCGCTGGTCTCCGGTCCAAATCCGAATCCGCGGCTGATGCGGAGGTTCACAGCAACTGCGGCAGGTCCGCGGCCCAGATTTGCCGGAATCAATGATCCTGTCTGGCCGGTCTCATCCATCACACCCCACGGAGTCGTCACTTGATCCTGGGTTGGTGTGCTCGCGGTGGCAAATGTCGGTCGCTGATTGAAGAACCCGTTCAGAGTATCAGTGGGCATGACGATGTTGTATGGCCTGCCCGAATTCGCAATGAGAAACGGATTGAAGCGCAGTCCCCATGGCCCGCTGTAGCTGGCCATCGAGAAGATCTGGTTGCGCGACACAAAGCCTGCCGGACCGTAATCCTGGCTCAGGTTGTAAGCATTGGATGCGTTCGAACCCGCGCCGCCATTGCTGTTCGCAAAACTCAGCGTGTAGAAACCCACGAGGCTAAGATTCTTGGTCACGCGCGCATTCATGCTGGTGATCAACTGGTCCTGCTTGAAGACGCCCTCAGGGTAGTACTCGTAGATGTAGCCACCGGCCGAATTCAAGGGAAAATCACCCTGAGCGTCCAACTGATTTCCGTTGATGGTTACAAGTTGATGGGTGCCGAAGGAATGCAGGTAAGTCACGGTAGCGCTGGTGGTCTTGCTGATCTGACGCTCGATGCTCATGCCTGCCTGGCCTGTATTGGGAGAATGGAAGGAGTGAGGGATTTGGTAGTGGACCGGCACAACCGCAGCCGTCGACCCGCTGCTTTGGCATGTGCTTAGATCAAGCGTATCAAGCGATGTGGCATTCGATGAGCAGACGGGGTTGTTCAGCACAATCCTGGTTTGCGCGGAGGCACTCTGCGCGCCAAGCCGCTGCACGTTGAGGAGATTTCGCACTTCGAATCGGTCGTAGAAGATGCCATATCCGGCGCGAAACACCGTCTTGGGTTGCTTGCCTTTGCCACCGTCGAGTGCGTATGCGAATGACGCGCGCGGAGCCCAGTCGTTGTGGTCGGAGATATGGTTTTGTGCCTCCCACCGCAGGCCGCCGGAAACCGTCATCCGCTGATTGACTTTCCAGTCGTCCTGCACGAACAGGGCAGTGTCAAACATGTTTGCAACCGCGGACTGAGGTCCTGTTGTGAGACTGGCCTGGATGGGCCCGAAGCCCTGCGCGACGAGTGAATTGAAAGACTGGCCCTGAGCCAGTCCATTGGCCATGGCCTGGTAGGTGGTGTATTTATTGAATGCGATTGAGCCGTTAAAGTTGGAGTTGCTGAAGTTGGCTTCACGGCCATCGCGCAACCGGGTGCCGAATTTGATTGCGTGCGCTCCATGGCTGATTGTCGTCACGTTCTGAAATTCAAGCCTTGTGGCATGATCGCGGCTGATCTGTCCGGAGAAGCCACCTCCAGTAAAGTCGCCACTCACTGAAATTGTGCGCGCAGTCGAGTTAGGATAGTGATTCTCGTTCTGCCGCTCGTACTGAAAGCGGGACTCATTCACCATGTGATCGTTGAGCACAATTGCGTCGCTCGCCTGAATGGTGTGATCGGTGTTCGATTCGTTGGTGGCGGCAGTCGGTAGCGCTCCGTTATTCAGATTGCCGTTCTCGGCCTCATTCCAGAATCCGTAGCGGACTGTGAACGTATTCTTGGCTCCAAGTTGCCAGTCGATGCGAGCGGTGGCGTTGTCGCGATTGCGCTGGTTCAGCAGGGAAACGCCATAGTTGGGCGTCACTACAAATGCGCCGGCGCTATCCTGCAGCACTGCAAAGGGAATCAGCCACGCGTTCGCATTGCCGATGCTGCGCCGCTCCGCACTCACAAAGTACGATGCATTCTTGTTGATGGCGCCGCTCACGGTTCCGTTGAACTGGTAGCTGTCGTACGCTGGCACCGTGGTGGTGAACGGGTTGCCCGTGTTGAACGGCTTGTCGTTCCCCATGATGAAGAATTGGCCATGGAGTTTGTCGGTTCCGGGCTTAGTGAGAATCTCGATGCGGCCGTAACCCAGCTTGTCATATTCAGACGAGAATGGATTCTGATTGATGCGAATTTCGCGGATGGCGGACTTGGGAGGAAGTTGGCCGCCGGAGAAACCGTCGATGAAAATTTGCCCGCCGTTAGGACCAGCGGAAGGGCCAGCCAGGGCCTGCAACTCACTTGAAAGCTCGTCTGGATCATCGGAGAGAGCTTCGAGGTCCTTGCCCTTGAGCACAATGGAGTTGGCATTTCCGGTGGCTTCAACATTGACCGTCGGAGAGTCATCGGTGACGGTCACGTTCTGCTGCTCCACCTGGATGGCCATGGAAATGTCGACGCGTTTGGCTTGTCCAGCAGCCATTGCAATGGGCAGCGACTGGAACGGCGCGAAGCCGTTGAATTCGGCCTTCACAACGTAAAGGCCCGCAGGCAATTCGTGTACTTCATAGGCGCCTGCTGAGTCGGCTGTCGTGGTGGCGACAGATTTGTTCTGCGCCGAGACGATGGTCACCGTAGCTCCGGGGATGAGCGCGCCAGTCTGGTCGGTGATGTGGCCGTGGAGGACAACGGTTGACGCAGGCGCAGCTGCCTGGCCGCCGTCTGTGGCCGATGGGGTGACCAGCGTCTGGGCAGAAACCATGGACGTCGGAATCAGCGCGGTAGCGCAAATTACTGTCGCTGCGGCGATTAATTGATGAAAGCGTTGCAATCGTGGGTACACGTTTTTCCTCTTTGTGTTGTTCGCTGATTTGTCTCGATCAAAAAAACTACCGTCCACCACCACCACCACCGCCGCCGGCATCGCCGCCGCCACCGCCGCCCATGCTCCAGTTGGAGAGCAGGTTGCTCGCTGCGGGTGCTTCGAGCAGTGGTTCCACGCCGGCTAGCAGCGTGATGGCATTCACTTCGGTGGTGCCGTCCGTCGCCACGATCATCACGGCTTCACCCTTTTGCAGTTCTTCAAACTTGATTGCGGGTGCCATCGCCAGCATGCGTTGAGGATCTCCGCTGCCGGCCCCGGCACCTCCTGCCGCTCCACCTGCGCCTGCCGCCTGGCCTCCGCCTCCCTGAGCTGGGGTTCCTCCCGCTGGAGCTGTTCCGCCGGTTGTGCCAGCGCGCTGTTGCCAGCCGCCTGCAGGCATGGTTCCCTTGAGTCTTGCGGCAAGCATCTGCGCCATGCGATCTGGAATTCTGCGCATCTGCGCGTCGGACGTGATGTGAATTGTGACCTGCTTCTTGGTGGTGAGATCCTTAACAACCAGCGTGGAAGTCGCAGCATCAATGGAGGCGATGGTTCCGGCAACGTTGCGGAAGGTTCCCGACACAACATCTTCGGCGTCAACCTGCGAGCCGTCTGCGTTCTTGGTTCCACGAGCACGAAGCTGGTCGCCTGCGTGAATTGCATCAATCGGAGCAGTCTGTGTGTCCGCGAATCGCACCGACCCCGGTGCGTAGCGTTTGAGCGTGGTTGCCTTGGTGGTCGTAATGGTCACGGTCTTGGCAGTCGGACCGGCTCCAGTTGTCACGGTGATGGACCCGGACGAGGTATCGACGCTCTTTACCAGTCCGGCGACGCCGCGCTTTTGCCAATCCTCACGGTCCGACTGTTGCTTTTTAGCCACGTCGGCCTGCTTGATGGCCACCACAAGTGCGGCTTGCAGCGTTGCGCCGGTTGCGTTGGAGTCAAGCTTGACAAGGACGCGATCACCCACCGCAAGATCAGTGAACACCATGGAAGCCGCGGAATTCAGGTCCTTCTGACCGGGCTCGATGCGCTTGAGCGAGGCCTCCGCCGGAACTTCAACCTGCCGCTGATCGCCCGCATCTGTCTTCACAGTGAGGGTGTTGCCGCTGATGGCGGTAACGGATCCCATGAATCGGGCCGCCGGCTGCCCCTGCACTGCCAGGGTAGAACTAACCGCGATTGCGATGGTCATCGTGCAGGTGCGCGTAAATGAGAAAAGATGCTTCACCGTAGTCCTCAATCGTTCTGATTTGTGCCAACCGCCGGACGGCTGAATTTGTTTTTGGCTACATTCGGGTAGACGAATCACCCCGCCAAAAGGTTGACGGCGGATGAATTCTGTCTTTGAGACAGAATTGGTGTTTGGATTCAATCAAATGGAGTTACGGCATCGTATCTGCCGGTCAAATCAAATTGTGGCTGGATTGCGCGCTGAGATGTTTAAAAGGCAGCCAAGTTGGCAGAATCTAATTCGTTAACTCCGCAGATTCAAGAAACGTGAAGCTCCCGGACGGAGTTGGAACAATGTGGGTGAGTCGCTTGTTGTGCACCACCACCGTATCGCGATACCAAAGATTGATTGCCGGCAGGTCGCGCGCCAGGATCTGCTGCGCCTCAATATAGTCAGCGCGCCTCTTCTGCTGATCTGGACTTTCAGCCGCATCGTCTAGCAGGGCATCCAATTGTTCGTTGGAGTAGTGACCACGGTTTGCGCCGCGAGGGGAAAATCGTGCCGTGGAGAACGCATAGCTGAAGATATCCGGCTGCTCATTGCCGCCGATCCATCGCAGGGAATAGAGCTGGAATGCGCCGCGTGTCACGTCGGAGTAGAACGTAGCGAATTCGAAACTGCGTAACTCGAGTGCGATTCCCACGCGCGCAAATTGCTGCTGCAGCACTGCGGATAAGAGCCGCACATCTTCAGCTGAACTGGTCTTCATCACGAGATGCAGGCGTACACCGTCAGCGCCGCGATGAAAGCCCGCCTGATCGAGCAACCGCTCGGCACGTGCTGGATCGAACTCAAAATGCGGACCGTTGTCGGCCCACGCCCAGTGGCCCACCGGCAGAAGACTTTCCGCAGGTTGCGCATGGCCTCCAATCAATGTCTTAATCAGCAGGTCGCTGTCGATGGCGCAAGAAATTGCCTGTCGCACGCGAGCGTCCTTGAGAAGTGGATCGCGCACGTTGAAAGCCAGGTATTGCAACTGTGTTCCCGGTGCGTCATCAATGCGCAAGCCGGGCCTTTGAGCCAGCACCGGGAGCGCATCCATGGGAAGGGAATTGATGGCCACGTCGCCCGAGCCCTTCTCCAACTCGAGCGCTTCCGTGATTGCATCCGGAACCACGGCGAAGCGCACACGCGGGATCTTCGGCGCGACCGACCAGGCAAGCGGATTGCGCTCAATCACGACATCCTGATCGATCTGCTGGCTTACAAAACGAAAAGGGCCGGTACCGATGGGGTGGCGCCAGAACTCGCGGCCACTACCCTCAGGCAAAACTCCGAGCGCCCCTGTGGATAGATTGGTTAGCAGGAAATTATCCGGCTGGCTCAGATGGAATGTAACGGTGCGCGGATCGGGCGCTTCCATCCTTGCGATTGAGGCGTATGTGGCCGCCTTAGGGCTGATGACCGTGCCATCGCGCATGGAGTTGATGCTGAATACTACATCGCGCGAAGTCATGAGGCGGCCGTCGTGAAAGCGAACACTATCGCGCAGATGAAATAAGAGTGTAAGAGGATCGGGTTGCTCCCAGCTCTCCGCCAGCGCCGGTGTGAAATGGAAGCTGGCATCGCGTGCCACGAGGCCGTCGAACATTAACTCGTCAATGTGTTCCGATTGGCCGTCGGTCCCCACACGCGGGTCGAGATTGGCCGGACTGCTTTCAATAAGAAATACGACCGTGTTGGCATCGCGCTCCCGAGACTTACAGGCCGTGACGACAAACAGAGCTGACGCAAATAGCATCAGTGCGAGCGCTCTCCCTGACAATGCAATCGAGTCGGCGTGTCTAGCTCGAGACGGGATCGACATCATCATCTGTCGCCATTTCCGTTCAGACATACGTCACCTGGCCGAGCACTACAGCTCGCTTCGCTCCAGTCGCCGCAGGCAGATTGGCTGGAATCCGATGCCACGTGTACCACGCCAGCAGCGCGAAGGCAGCTGCCTCCTTTGCCTCGACCGGCATGCCGAAATCTCCGCTGGCGGCGAGCTCACAGCCCAGGGGCTCCAGTCGCGTACTCAACATTGCCATTAACGTCGCGTTGCGCGCACCCCCGCCTGAGACCACATAGTCGACTGGCGCATCGCGCATCAGGGGACTAACAAACTGCTTGTAACTCCGCGCAATTGATTCTGCGGTAAGCGCAGTTGCCGTCGCCAACGCGTCTTCCGGTTTGCTGCTTGCTCGTTTGCAGATAGCGAGGAATTTCGCCGCATAGGCGCGGCCAAACTGCTCGCGGCCCGCGGTTCGCGGAGGCTTCGCCGCAAAGTACTTGTTCCGCATTTCCGCTCTGAGAACATTCTCCAATACCACGCCGCGTGCCGCAATCTCACCGTTTCGATCGAGTTTCTTTCCGAACAATTCCTGCGCCAGCGCATCGATAACCATGTTGCCCGGACCAGTATCGAACGCAACCACTGCATTGGCACCCGCACCCGCAGGAACCGCGGTCAGATTTGCGATGCCGCCAATATTCTGTAACACGCGCCCGCGCTTTCGATCCGCAAAGAGCACGTAGTCAAGCAACGGCACCAGCGGCGCGCCTTGCCCACCCGCCGCCATGTCTGCCGGCCGGAAGTTTGAAGCCACGGGAATGCCCATTTCCTGCGCCAGCACAGATGCTTCACCGGCTTGCCATGTGCATCCAAAGCTGCGCCCGGCATAGGCTGCGGGCCGCCCCTGGTGATAGAGCGTCTGCCCGTGACACCCTATCAGGTCAACATTGACGCGGTGCTTCTGCAGTGTTCCGCGAACCGCGTCAGAGTACGCAATTCCGAGACGCCAGTTTAGGCGGGCCAATTCAGCAGTTGATATTGACGCCGCATTCATCGCGCCCAGTACCGATCGCCGCAGCGCAGCCGGATATGGAAAGCCTTCATGCGCCAGCAGTGTCAGAGCGGGCCGTCCCGCTCGCCGCTCAATGCGCACCAGTGCGACGTCAACCCCGTCGGCCGATGTGCCGCTCATGATGCCCGCCACTGTCATGGGTTTGGTCTTCAAGCGGTCTCCACCACAGAGCGAAATTGTGCCTTAGAGTTGGAATCTGCGTCCCCGGCCAACTCTGTAATGAGATCTCGGAAACGCAGGATGCGGGTTCGCAAATTATCGAATTGTTCAAGCGTCAAAGCCTCGGGGACCCCAGCTGCAAACATCCGCTCTCGCTTGCGAGCTGCATCGCGCGATCGCTGCAGTAGCACCCGGCGGAACGCCGATGATTGTTCCGCTTCATATAGCAGCGCTTCGTATGCGCGAAGAATCAGCTCGGGGCTGTGGCAAATCTCAAGCGTTTCCATCCCCGCGCGAATCGCGGAAATCGCCGCTTCCTCAATGGGCATGAACTTAAGAATACCGCCCATTTCCATGTCATCTGAAAATATGAGCCCGCGGTAGCCCACCTGTTTGCGCAGCACATCGGTAATCCAGAACGGCGATGTCGTCGCTGGAAGACTCCCACTTGCAGTATCGGGATACGCCGCGTGGTTCACCATCACCATCGGCATCACCTTGCGCAGCTCGCGATAGGGCGCAAGATCGTCTCGCCACAGGTCTTCCCATTTGCGGTGAATCTGCGGAGTCTCCGCGTGCGAGTCGAGGTTTCCGCCGCCAAGTCCTGGGAAATGCTTTCCGCAGCCGGCGACACCATGAGCAGCAAGGCCCGCAAAAAACTGGCGCGCGAACGCGATCACATCTTTCGCATTGTCGGCCGCCGAGCGCGAGCCCAATACCGCCGCCGATTCGGGCAGAGCCAGATCGAGCACCGGGGCAAGCGTTACGTTGAATCCGAACGCGCTCACCCCTTGCGCAATCAATTCACCGTGCTGGCGGGCCAGCGTGGGGTTGTTGTTTCGCATCGCTTGGGTCACGGCCTGCACCGAAGGCATCGGCGCCAGTGCATCACGAAACCGGTCAACAGTCCCACCTTCGACATCCACACAGCGGAAAGCATGTAAGCTGCAAAGTCCCGTCGCCTCTGCAAGAATACGACGCGTCTGCTCCGCGTCCGCGATATTGCGGCGAAACAGGATCAAGCCCGCGGGTTGCACCACGCGCATCCAAGCCCGTTCCAGTCCCGTCAATTCCATGCGGGAGAGGCCCACGACAAGCAGACTGCCGGCGGCGCTTCGCAAATTTGCCGTCAAGGCTTCTCCTTTAGTTCCTGTTGCAGTTCTTCCAGCAGATTCAGAGCCTGCAACGGCGTCAACGCATTCACATCCGTCGATTCAATGCGGTCAACGATGCGCTGCGACAAGGGAGTAAAGATTGTCAGTTGCATGGGTCCTGGCGTTGTCTCTACCTGCACGCTTTGCCGTTCCTGCTTTTCGTGCTGGCGAAGGATGCGCCGCGCACGCTCGATAACTACAGTAGGCAACCCAGCCAACTTGGCAACTTCAATGCCGTAACTCTTGCTCGCCGCGCCTGGTTCAATGGTGTGCAGAAACACGATGCCGCTCGCGGCCTCCTTCACGCCCACACGCAGATTGCGAACGCGCGGCAGTTTCTCGGCAAGCATGGTCAGCTCATGGTAGTGAGTGGCAAACAGCGTGCGCGCCCCAGTCTCCGCGTGCAGATATTCAACGGTGGCCCAGGCCAGGCTCAGGCCATCAAAGGTCGCTGTACCGCGCCCCATTTCATCGAGCAGGATGAGAGAGCGGTTCGTGGCGGTGTTGAGTATGGTGGCGGTCTCCGTCATCTCGACCATGAACGTGGACCGGCCGCGCGCTACATTGTCGCTGGCACCAATGCGGGTGTAAATGCGATCAGCCAGCCCCAGCCGCAGGCTTTCGGCCGGCACAAAACTTCCCATCTGCGCCATCAGTACTAACATCGCCGCGGTGCGGAGATAAGTGCTTTTGCCGCCCATGTTAGGACCGGTTATCAGAAGTAAACTTGGTCCGCTCTCGCCCGAACTAAGGAATAGATCGTTGGCGATGAACCGGCCTTCGCGGGTGTCTTCCATCCATTGCTCGATCACGGGATGCCGCGCAGCAACAGCCTCCAGCACTGGCTCATCTGTCAATTGCGGGCGCGCATAGCGGCGCATTGCCGCCAGGTGCGCGAAATTGGCCAGAAGATCAGTTTCAGCTACAACGGTGGAGGACTTGCGGATGCGGCCTGCAGCTTCGAGCACTAGCTTTCGCAACTCGGCGAAGATCCGTTTCTCAATCTCGATGGAGCGGTCATGCGCCGTGAGTATCTTGACTTCGTATTCTTTCAACTCAGGCGTCGTAAATCGCTCCGCATTGACCAGCGTCTGCTTACGCTCATAGTCCGCGGGAGCCAGCGCAAGATTAGATTTGGTTATCTCGATGTAATAACCAAAGACCGAGTTATAGCGGACCTTGAGCGATCCAATGCCGGTGCGCTGTCGTTCGCGGTCCTCGATGGCAGCAATCGACTGCCGTCCCGATGTTGAAATCGTACGCAGTTCATCAAGCTCTGCGTCTACGCCGGCTGCAATCGCGCCGCCGTCCACCAGTGTGATCGGAGGCTGAGCAATCAGCGAAGTCGCGATGCGTGCGGTAAGATCTTCGAGTGAATCGAGACGTGCGGCCAGGTCGCGCCACAGCGGCGACCGCATCGCCTGAACTGCAATCTTGAGCGATGGAAGCCGCGCCAGGCTCGATGCTATGGCCTGCACATCGCGCGGCCCTGCCGAGTCCAATGAGATTCTGGCCAGCAGCCGCTCCAGATCGAGTACCCCATCGAATGCACGTCGAATCTCTTCCCGCCTCAATAAATCATTGAGCGCTTCACCCACAGCTTCGTAACGCGCTTCGATCGCCACCGCATCTGAGAGCGGACGCAGTATGGTCGAGCGCAGCAGGCGCTTGCCCATCGGTGTGCAGCATGCATCCAGCGTGTGAAAGAGCGTTGCGCGTTTGTCCTGGCCTGCAAACAACGGCTCAACCAGTTCCAGATTTCGCACTGTTACCTGATCCAGCTCGAGCTCGGTCGAGTGCTCCTGAAACCGGAGCGAATCGATATGTAGTGCCTCGTTCTTCTGTGTGGTCCGCACGTAGTGCAGCACAGCCCCGGCGGCAATGGCTGCCGGTTCGTGGCCGACCAGCCCAAAGCCTTCAAGCGATCGCACCTTCAGTTGCCGCTCCACGAGCGGAACAGCGAAATCATGTGTCCAAACCCAGTCGTCAACGCGGGTGTGAACGCCCGCGCGCTCGAGTCCCGCCGGAACCTCAGCACAGGTTGGAAGCAGCACCTCGCTGGCGCCCGCCATCAGGATTGAGTCCACTGCCTGCGCTCGTGCGCTTGGCCCCGCAAACTCCAGGGTGCGAAACTCCCCGGTTGAAATATCGAGTAAAGCGACGGCGAAGATGGCACTTTGAGCGCGGCCCTTTTCCACTCGACTCTCAAAATAAGCGGCGAGAAAATTGTTCTGTTCCTGCCCAAGCGCGGAGTCAAGTGCTGTTCCGGGAGACAGGACGCGCGTAACTTCGCGGCGCACGATCTTCTTGGTGAGCTTGGGGTCTTCCATCTGCTCGCAGATCGCGATGCGAAATCCGCGCCGAAGGAGCCGTGTGAGATAGCCTTCCACGGAGTGATAGGGTACGCCGCACATCGGCATCTGGCGCTCGCGGTCGCGCGCTGTGAGCGTCAACTGCAATTCGCGGCTGGCCACCACGGCGTCGTCATAGAAGAGTTCATAGAAATCGCCCATGCGAAAGAACAACAGTGCGTCAGGATTTTCGCGCTTGGCCGCCGTCCACTGGCGCATGAACGGAGTCAGTTCTGCGTGTGCCTTCTCGGCCCGCACCGACGTCTCCTGTTCATTGACCGGTTGGTCCAGCCCGGAGATCTCCGGCTCGATCACGGATTGAGGCTCTTCTCGGATCACGCTGGTTTCAAGACTACCGTGGCGGGAAGGCCGAAGGGTAGTCCAGCATTTCGGGCCGACCGAAAATTCAATGGCAAACGCGATCAGTGGTCGAGGCACCTCTCCACAGAGCGGTAGAATTGCTGCCAGTTCGCCCGGAGGCAAACACTTATGCCAGAACAACGACAAGGATCTGCATTGGGAATGAAACGAATCGCAACCGGGTTGACGCTCGCTATCCTACTGTCGAGCGGGACGGATCTCGCAATCGCCAAGCCTCCCAAGCCCGTCGCCGCAAAGAAATTCGACGCGGCTGCACGGGCCGCCCTTACAGCCATGAAAGCGCGAGCGGCAGAATTGAACATCTCCGGCGTCGCCGTGGTGGCGTTCGCGCCGGGAGAAACCATCGAAGGATGGTCTTCCGAGATGGCCGTGGTGGGGCACATGACCGACAGCAAGGCCAGTGAGAAGGGCAATAACCTGCTGGGAATCGCCTACGCCAAGGCGTCCGAGATGGCCAGAACCGCGAAAGACAGCGGGACTTCAGGCCTGACTCCGATGACCGGCGAATTTGGATGGCAGGGCGGCGTTGTCGCCAAGACCGAGAAGGGATTCATCATCGTCGCCTTCAGCGGAGGTAAGTCCGAAGACGATGTGCAGATATCGAAGGCTGGCATGAGCGTGATGAAGACGGGACTCTGATTTCCTTGCCAAATTTAGCGGGGCGGCTAGGAACGCCTCTCCTTGCCAAATCTGGTAGCCTTGAAATGGGTTTGCCTTGAGCTCCTCATTGTGCATCACTCTGTTCTGCCTTGATTCGACAGTTCTCGTGATCTAGTAGTGATTTAGATCACAGTATACTGATCATTGACCCCTTAAGGTAAAGAGCAGAATGTACTTACTTTGGTTACGAGTGGCGGTGGTGCTTTACGCGGGAGCGAGTTTCGCCGCGTTTCCAGCCGTGCTCAATGGCCGCGAGCGGTGGCGGAGTACTTGCGTACACCTCGGCGGGCTGGCCGTTCTCTTTCATGGCGTCTCAGTAGTGGAAATGCTGGCGCTGGCGCATCGGTGGGTGCCGGTTGGCGAACGCGAGGCCGAATCGATTGTCGGCCTGGTCGTGGCCTCCCTCTTTTTCCTGATGTGGTGGCTCTACGGAGCTATCTCTCTTGGAATCTTTGCCTTGCCAGTTACTTTTTTCATCGTGTTTGTGCCCTCTCTGGGGACGGAAAAGTACGTATTCCCGTCAGCAGGAGTGAAAAACAGCTGGGTGGCGGCCCATGTCGTGGCGCTTATGATGGCCTACGTGGGGCTTGGGTTCAACATTGTGGCCTCAGCGCTTTACCTGGTGCAGGAGCGCCGCATCAAGGCCAAGCCCATGCCCGGCGGCGACAGCTGGTGGGCGCCCTTTGAGTGGCTTCCGCCTCTGGACACCCTGGAGCGAATTGCCCACGCTACGCTCCTGTTCGGATTCCCCTGCATGACCGTCGGCTTGGTCATAGGCTCGGTTCTCGGGCAGTCGACCCCATTGGGCGCGGCCTATTTCCGAGACCCTAAGGTCATTGCCTCATTCGTCATGTGGGCCTTTTACGTCCTGCTCCTATTTGTTCGCAGCACCACCGGGCTGCGCGGGCGCAAAGCCGCCTATCTTTCCGGCGCCGTATTTCTGGTAATGCTCGCCGTGTGGGCCGCAAATTCCTTCAGTTCCGTGCACAGGTTCGGTGCGCCATGACATTGACGGTATTGGGAGTTAACCACAAGACCGCGCCCATCGAGCTTCGCGAAAAGATCGCGATTTCTCGGGAACAATTGCCGGAAGTCACTCGTGCGCTAGGAGATATCCCGGGTGTCGACGAATGCATGATTGTCTCCACTTGCAATCGTGTTGAGCTCATCACTTCGCAGGACGGGAATGATGTGGATCTGACTGGGTTCCTGTGCCAGCATTTCGGACTGGACGCGGGCGCGCTGGCCAGCCACGTTTACGAGCATCGCGATCAGTACGCCATCAGGCACCTTTTCCGGGTGGCTGCAAGCCTGGATTCCATGGTGGTCGGCGAGCCCCAGATTCTTGGCCAGGTGAAGGAAGCTTTTGCGGTAGCCCGCGAATCAGGAACAGTGGGCGGTCAGCTCGATCACTTATTGCAGAGCGCGTTTTCGGCGGCCAAAAAGGTGCGCACGGAGACCGAGATCGGCTCGAGTTCGGTTTCGGTTGCCTCGGTTGCCGTCGAAATGGCGCGCAAGATCTTCGGATCACTGCATGGGCGAACGGTGTTTCTGGTCGGCGCCGGCAAAATGAGCGAACTAGCGGCTCGGCACCTGGTGCAACAGGGTGCTGGAACCATTCTAGTTACTAACCGCACCATTGAACGTGCCCGAAAAATGGCCGAGCCATTCAAGGGCCGCGTAATCCCCTTCGAGAAGATTTATGAGGCAGCAGCCGA
>JANXQR010000292.1 GCA_025353435.1 Acidobacteriota bacterium
GCACGCCGCCTCGTCTACCCTCGAACTCACCGAAGCCCATGCCGCGCCCGCCTACGACGCCGAGGAACAGAACAACATCGCCGTCTACAAGCGCGTGCTGCCGTCGGTGGTCAACATCACTTCGAACGCGCTGGTATTTAACTTCTTTCTTGGTTCGGTGCCGCAGCAGGGCCAGGGCTCCGGATTCATTCTCGACAAGTCCGGCCACGTTTTGACCAACTACCATGTGGTTGAAAACGCCAATCGCGGCGTCGAGGTCCAGCTGTCAAACAAGCACAAGTACACGGCCAAGGTGATTGGCACGGACCGGCTTCATGACCTGGCGCTGCTGCAGATCGACGCGCCGAACCTGCAGGCGGTGACATTGGCCGACTCGACCGACCTTTCCGTGGGCCAAAAGGTTTACGCCATCGGCAACCCCTTCGGCCTGGCCGGAACCATGACGCGCGGCATCATCAGCTCCATCCGTTCCATTCGCGGAGCCGAGGGCGCGCCCATCGAGGACGCCATCCAGACAGACGCGGCCATCAACCCCGGCAACTCCGGCGGCCCGCTCCTTAACTCGCGCGGCGAAGTGATCGGCATCAACACCATGATTGCCTCGAACGGCGCCGAGCAAAGCTCCGGGATCGGCTTCGCCATTCCCATCAACACTGCCAAGGCGGTGCTGGCTGACCTGACCCGCTACGGGCACATCAAGCGCCCGTCGCTGGGCATCAGCTCCTTTCCCATCGGGCCGGAACTTGCCGAACAGATGGGGCTGGCGGCGGACTCTGGCGTGCTCATCCAGAAAGTGATTCCCGGCGGTGCGGCAGAGAGCGCCGGCCTGCGCGGAGGCAACCAGCAGGCATACATCGGGAATATGCCGATCATGCTTGGCGGCGACCTGATAGTGGCCATCGACGGCCAGCAAGTTACCGACCCGCAGGACATTGCCGCAATCATGGACCACCACCAGGCCGGGGACACGATCAGCGTGACGATTCTGCGCGGACGCAAGCAGATCACGTTGAAGCTCATCCTGGGCGAGGCGCGCGGGACCAACGCATAGACCCGACCGACACTTCGAGGCCGCCTGGCTTTCGCAGGCGGCCTTTTTGTTTACTTTAGGCATTTTCCGCACCAAATAAAAAACGGGCATCTTGATTGGATTCAGGCGATTACACCCCGAAAAGGGGGGAATTTTCGCTGAATGTGATTTAAATCACGCTGCGGCATTTTGGCTCTCAGTGAGCTGGCTTTGCCGCGGCGGGTTGGGCCGATGGGGCAGTTGGGACAGATGAGTCCTGGGCGAGCAGGCCGAGGAGGATTGTGGCCAGGCCGGTGGCGAGCGAGACCATGCTTCCAGTTCCGGCTTTGCCCAGCGTGACACCTTGCTGGGATAGGACGCTGCCGATGCTGGCCACGCCGATAAGCAGTCCGGCGAAGGAGGTGCGAGGATGGTTCCAGATATTTGCGAATGTAGTCATGATGAACTCCTATTGAGTGTGTGGTCCTGTTTCGGACCGAAGTTTTGATTTGCGAAGTGGGCGTTCGTGGAATCCCACCCTAGCGACAAGAACAAATGCGTCGCGAGGGTGGGGCACCCAGTTTCGTGATTCCGGCAAGGAGAACCTTGCCTGGGTTAGAACTTGACGCCGAGGGTGGTCAGGAAGAGCTTGACTTCAGGCCAGACGGCCTTGAGGTCGTGGACGGTCTGAATGTCGAGCGCGATGTTGAGTGGGTTGGCGGCGACGCCGGCGATTTCAGCGATTGGCTTTTCGAAAGCCCCGATGAGAGTGGCGAGTGCGGCGACGACGACGGGAGTTGCTTTGAGGGCTTTGTTGGCACCTGAGAGCCACTTGAGGGCGTCCTCGGCTCCGATTTCGATTCCTTTTTCAATGCTGACCAAAATGTTTGCCATAGTGATGAATCCTCTTTCCGACCTGTGCGGGGCACCTCTAATTGGGGCGCGCGCTGTGGTCATTTCCTGTGCAGTGGCCGGGGACCTGCGATGCAGAATCCAAGGCGGCTACGGCCAGAAGACATACGGGTACCAAGCCCGCTTTTCCTCCTGAACGCAGGAGGGCTGCCTCCCCCAACACGAGGGAGGGTTGCGCACGAAAGCGGGCGCGGTAGAAGTCTGTTTTTCAGGCTTATCTTTAGGATACCTAGTTCGCTGAATTAATAATGGATTTTCAAATATATTTGTTTTATTTAGAATGTGCAGGTTACAACGATTTCCACAGGGTGAGCACTTGACAACTTTTTAGGAGGAGCCAAAGCGGGGAGTATTTGGGGTTCCGGGGTGCAGTCTTAGGCGAGATTGCCGATTGGCAGTGCCCAAGTTGCCGACGACACGATCGAGTCGCAGCTGGAATCGCGGTTTGGCCTACCGTCATCGAGCCAGGGTGACGCCCAGGTGGATCTGCGAACGCCGGCCGACATTTCGGTACCAAAAAATGCCGCGTAAGATCAGCATTGTTGGCCACACCTCGACGTCCCGACATATTATCGACTATCCAATCCGGGAGTGATTCATGAGCCTCTGGTTACAGGATTTTCGCTACGCCTTTCGCATGTCTCGCAAGAACGTGGTGCTGACTCTGGTGATCGTGGCCTCGCTAGCCATCGGCATCGGCGCCAATTCCGCCATCTTCAGCGTGGTCGACGCGCTGCTGTTGCGTCCCCTTCCATATCCGCACCCCGACCGGCTTGCGGCTGTCTGGCTGCATTCTCCGGGAATCGGCATCCTGCGAGATTGGCCGTCTCCCGGCCAGTTCGTCGACATTCAGAGCCAAAACCGCTCCTTCGACCAGATGGCAATCGCGCAGAGCCGCACATTCACGCTCACGGGCCGCGAGCAGCCGGAACGCGTTGACGTGCTGAGAACGCAGTCGAGCCTGCTCGACATGTTCGGCGCAAAGCCTCTGCTTGGCCGCACGCTGTTGCCGGAAGAGGACAAGCCCGGCAAACCGGCCGTCGCCATTCTGAGCAACGGAGCCTGGGTGCGCCTGTTCAACTCCGACCCCGCCATCGTAGGCAAAACCATCACGCTCAACGGAAAGCCATACACCGTCGCGGGCGTGCTGCAGCGCAGCTTTGTGCTCAATGCTGAAGTCATGCCGTCAGAAGGGCCCATGGACAAGGTGGACATCTTTCTCCCCTTGCCCCTCGGACCGGATGCCGCACAGCGCAGAGGCGACGAAAACTACAACATCGTCGTCCGCCTCAAGCCCGGCGTCTCCGTGCTACAGGCCCAGGCGGACATCGACGTCATCGCCAGCGGGATTCGCATTAAAGACAAGCGCGACGCCAGCTACGGCATGGATGTCATCAGCTTGCAGAAGCAGGTTGTTGGAGATGTGCGCCGCTCTCTGCTGGTGCTGCTGGGCTCGGTCGCGCTGGTCCTGTTGATCGCTTGTGCCAACGTTGCCAACCTTCTGCTCGCCCGCGCAGCGGGACGCGAAAAAGAGATCGCCATCCGCACCGCGCTGGGAGCAGGCTGGCACCGCCTGGCGCGGCAACTATTGACGGAGAGCGTTCTCCTCGGCTTGCTCGGCGGTGCTGCCGGTCTCCTTGTAGCGCAGCTCAGCCTTTTGGTCGTCCGCACCATGAATCCCGGCAATATTCCCCGCCTTGAAGAAATCGGAATCAATGGCACGGTTCTGGCCTTCACATTCGGTCTTTCGCTCGCCACGGGAGTGCTCTTCGGCCTCGCTCCGGCATGGCGTGCCATCAAGCTTGATCCAAACTCGTCCCTCAAGGGCGGCGGCCGCAGCGGACAATCCGATGGCGGTCTTTATTTGAGACGCCACCGTCTGCGTGGCTTGCTCATCGTCTCCGAAATCGCCGTTTCACTTGTTCTGCTCATTTGTGCCGGACTGCTGATTCGCAGCTTCGTCCGTTTGCAGAGCGTACCCCCAGGGTTCACCTCGGAGCACGTCCTCACCATGCAGATCATGGCGAACGACCCCCGGTATCGAGACGAGAAAGTGCTCGCCGGTTTCTATCGAGATGTTGAAGCCCGCATGGCACGCTTGCCGGGCGTCGTCGCCGAAGGCGCGGTTTCGGCACTCCCGCTCACCGGAACTGTGGGATGGGGAGGAATCAATGTCGATGGATACACACCGCCGCCAGGTCAGGAGTTGCAGGTCGATCTGCGCACTGCAAGCACTGACTACTTCCACGCCATGCAGATTTCTCTGGTCGCGGGCCGCTTCTTCTCCGATAACGACCGCCCGGACACGCCGCAGGTCGTAATCATCGACGAGAATTTCGCCAAGCGCTTCTGGCCGCACAACGATGCCATCGGTAAACACCTCTGGTTCGATCCCAAAAAGCCCAT
>JANXQR010000319.1 GCA_025353435.1 Acidobacteriota bacterium
GCAGCCATCCACGCCGGTGCCAGGCCAAACAAAATTCCCGTGATAAGCGTGATCCCCGCGGTAAATCCAAACACCCCCCAATCGAATGGAACGTTGATCTCCGGCCGCTCCCACGGATTCATCATCAGGCTGGGCAGAGCGTTACGTCCTGCGAATGCAAGCAGCAACCCACCTGCGCCGCCAATTGCGGCCAGCAGCAAACTCTCTGTGAGCAACTGGCTCAAAACGCGCCGGCGTCCCGCGCCCAATGCCAGCCGCACGCTCATCTCGCGCTGCCGTTGAGCGCCGCGCGCCAGCAGCAGGTTAGCAATGTTGGCGCATGCCAAAAGCAGCACAAGCCCCGTCATCGTCATCAGCACGTACACCGGCTTCGAGAACATTTGATCCACAAAATGCAGCCCTCTGCCCCCGTCGGCAAGCACGAGCTTCGGAATCGATCGCCCCGTCGTCACCTTCATCGTGGCTCGAATCGCAGCCGACAGTTCCACGTCCAGTGCCGCCTGCGCTTGCGCGTCCTTCACTCCCGGCAATGCACGCGCCATGATGTTCACCCACCAGAAATTCGGATCCACCAGCGCCGGCACCTGCAACTGCATGGGAGAGATCAACGGCTGCATGCTCAGAGGAACGAAAATATCTGGAGACACTTGCACGACTTTCGCTCCCGTGAAGCCGCGCGGATTCACGCCCACAATCGTCATCTGCGCCTGGTTCACTACAATCGTCTGGCCCAGCACCGCAGGAGATCGCCCATACGCGCGCTCCCACAATCCTTCGCTGATCAGGGCAACGGCGCCTGCACCGGCCACGGCCTCGTCACCCGGTTGAATGGGTCGCCCCAACTGGGGCCGCACCCCCAGCGCGCCATAATAATTCCCGGAAACCATCTCCACCTGGACCCGTTGCGCGTTCCCCCGAACTGTCGCGTTCATTCCCGTTTCCTTGAACGCGAACAAATCCTGCAAGCTCTTGTTCTGAGCGCGCAACTGCTCGTAAACGGGATATGAAAATACCGTGCTCTGCGTCCCCCCGCCCGGCCTCGATGAGAAGTCGCCCCACATGTCCTCCACGGCTTCATGACCGTCGCCGTTCCAACTCAGCAAACGCAACTGCTCCGGATGTGGCACGTTGAGCCTGTCGTAAAGCACGCTCTTCGCAACCGAAAATATAGTCGTATTCGCGCCGATGGCCAGCGCCAGAGATAGCGCGGCGATAGACGTAAATCCCGGACTCTTGCGCAGCAGCCGCACTCCAAAGCGGAGGTCGGCGCACACTTCATCCCACCACCGCAGGCCGAGAGAAGCACGCATGCCTTCCTTGTGCACCAGTGCCGGGCCCAACGCGATCCGCGCACGCCGCGCAGCTTCGGCCGGCGCACAGCCGGAGCGAACAAGATCCGCCGTCAGTCGCTCCAGGTGGTCAGCGAGTTCCGCCTCCATCCCCGCTTCCACCCATTCCCTCCGCGTCACAGCGCGCAACCACGACCGCCCCTGCGACCTCACCCGCCCCAAAATGCCGCCAATCCCCATCGAGTGCCTCTCTCTTCCCTAGTCCCTTAGTCCCAGCTTCGTGTTCCCTGCTTCTAAGCCTTCGCCGCCAAAACATCCCCAATAATCCCCGACATCCGCTTCCACTTCTCCGTCTCTTCATTCAGTCGCGAACGCCCCAGGTTCGTCAGCTCGTAATACTTCGCTTTCCGGTTGTTCTCGCTTTCGCCCCACTCGCTGGCAATCGCTCCCTGGTGCTCAAGCCGATAGAGCGCAGGGTACAGCGACCCCTGCTGAATCGCCAGCCGTTCCCCGGAAATCTGCTGAATCCGCAGCAGCACACCGTATCCATGCAGCGGCCCCAGCGACACAGCCTTCAAAATCAGCATGTCCAGCGTCCCCTGCAGCACATCGTTTCCCTTTTCGCCCATCTTCTCTCCTCGACGCTCTAGGAAAGACCTTATCACCGCTCTCCTAGACCGTCAAGGAGTAAAAATCCGAATACCGGCCTCTGTCCTTTCTTCGCGCCCAAAAGAATCGGAGTATATTTAACGCGATGCGCAGCCCCACATTATGCGCACCTCGCAGCGACCCATCGGCGCACCCCGTGTGTAGCCGTACTCTTACCTCCAAGACCATTAAGTTTCCCCCCCATCTGCGGCACCTGTCCTGATCGCGAACCCTGATCGCGAAGCCTGGATACGATTCCGGGCCACAAGTCACTAATAAGAATCGAAAGGAGCAGGCACAATGCCGAATTCCAGAAAAGTCTCCCTCACTGGCAGCGAGCGCGTCGCGCTCAACGGAGCCCGCATCATCGGCCCCACAGATCCTCACCAACTGGTCGAGGTCTCCGTCGTTCTCAAGCACCGCCAGCCGCTTCCCCCCGCCCAGCACAACACCCTGCACATGTCCCACGACGAGTTCGCCGGCACCTATGGCGCCCACCCCGACGACATCGAAAAGATCCGCCAGTTCGCCCGCGAGTACAACCTGCAAGTCCTCGAGCGCGGAGACGAAGCACTGCGCCGCACAGTAACTCTTGCCGGCACCGCCGCCAATATGGAAAAAGCCTTCGGCGTCGAGCTCAACGAGTACGAGCACCCTGAAGGCAGCTATCGCGGCCGCATCGGGGCCATCCAGTTACCAGAGGAGATTGCCTCAGTCGTCTCCGGCGTGTTCGGACTCGACAACCGCGCCGTCGCCCACCCCCACTTTCGCAAGCGCAGATCTGAGGGAGCCTTCGGAGCCCGCGTCTCCTCCCTCTCCTTCGACCCCAACCAGGTAGGCGCGCTCTATAACTTCCCCACCGGCGTCGACGTCAGCAACCAGACCATCGCGATCGTCGAGCTCGGCGGTGGCTATCGCCCGGCCGACATCAAGAACTACTTCCACAAGCTCGGCATCGCCGTCCCGCCGGTCAAGTCCGTCCTCGTCGACCATGCGCACAATCGACCCACCAACTCCAACAGCGCTGACGGCGAAGTCATGCTCGACATCGAAGTGGCTGCCGCCGTCGCACCCGGCGTCGGCATCGCTGTCTACTTCGCGCCTAATACTGACCAGGGCTTCCTGGATGCTCTGAGCACCGCCATCCACGACCAGCTCAATAAACCCTGCGTCGTCTCCATCAGTTGGGGCGGCCCTGAAAGCACCTGGACCACGCAAGCCATGCAGGCCATGGACCAGGTCGCTCAGGAAGCCTCACTGCTCGGCATTACCATCACTGTCGCTTCGGGCGACAATGGCTCCAGCGACGGCGTAACCGACAACCAAAACCATGTCGACTTCCCCGCCTCGTCGCCCAATGTCCTGGCCTGCGGAGGAACCCGCCTCACCGCAGTCGGCGGAGCCATCGCCCAGGAAACAGTCTGGAACGACGGCGCACAGGGCGGCGCTACCGGCGGCGGCTTCAGTGTGGCCTTCGTCAAGCCGGCCTATCAGCAAGGCGCCTTCGCGGGCAACTTCCGCGGCGTGCCCGACGTGGCCGGCAATGCCGATCCCCAGACCGGCTACAACGTCCTGGTCGATGGCCAAAGCTTCGTGGTCGGCGGCACCAGCGCAGTCGCCCCGCTCTTGGCCGGCCTGATCGTGCTCATGAACCAGAAACTTGGCCGCCGTCTCGGCTTCCTCAACCCGCTCCTCTACCCCATCAACGCGCCCAACGGGCTCCGCGACATCACCCAGGGCACCAACGGCGCATTTTCCGCCGGCCCCGGATGGGATGCCACCACCGGCTTGGGCTCTCCCATGGGAACGCAGCTCATCACGGCCCTTGCCGCAGCACTCCCCGCGCAAGCCGCCGCCTCGCCAACTCCGCAAAGGAGCGTCTCCGCCGACTGACAAC
>JANXQR010000327.1 GCA_025353435.1 Acidobacteriota bacterium
CGCCTCGTTGCCGTTGCGCCTGAGCTGGTTGACGCAGAGGTTGGAATGCGCACCGTAGGACAAACCGATGGAAGCCGAGGCGCGCGAGATCTCTTCCATGGCGATCACATGCTCCAAATAGCCGAGCCCGGCACCCCCGTAGTCCTCGTCGACCGTAATCCCCAGCAGGCCCAGGTCGCCCATCTTGCGCCATATCTCGCGGGGGAAATGGCTCTCGCGGTCAACCTTATCGGCAATGGGCGCGATTTCACCCTGGGCGAACTGTTGCACGGACTCACGCAGCAGCGCAATGGACTCGCCCAGTTCAAAGTTCAAACCTCTCACACGCATCTCCTGGAACGGCTGGACAACCGGAAGGAACTCTCAAAATCGAGTCAGAAACATGAGAGACAACTGACTTGACATTGGATGCGACCTGAACTGCCGTTGACCGGACTTCTCGCTAATGAGGGAGTACGACCTGCCGCATGTCTCTCTTGGGAAAGACGATACACTCCCTCCCGTAACCGCGTCCAGACGGGCGTGGGACCTTGGTAATTGACCTACAAAACAGGACCCGTGTTACACTTGGTTAAGTCGTAGAATTCGATCAAAGAAGTCCTTGCCTGTTCCTGAGTAACCGCTCTACAGCAATCACTTCCACATTGCGTTCGGCGGTAATCAACATAAGAGGAGCACCATCATGGAACAAGGCACAGTCAAGTGGTTCAACGACGCTAAGGGTTTCGGTTTTCTGAGCCGCGACAACGGCGAGGACGTATTTGTCCATCACACCGCCATTCAGTCGAACGGTTTCCGCACCCTCCAAGAGGGCCAGCGCGTCCAGTTCAATGTGACCAAGGGTCCCAAGGGCTGGCAGGCAGAGAACGTTACCGCAGTCTAAGTAACGACTTCGAAGCAAATGAAAAGGACGGCCTCGGCCGTCCTTTTCATTTGCGTGTGAGCTACGAAAACTATCCGCTGGCAGGTTAAGCCGCGGGCCGCATCTTCTTGGCTTTGGCGATTTCGGCCTCGGTGTGCATCTTGTCAGGCTCCGACTCGTGGGTACCAAGGTACTGTAGAACGTGATTGATCGAGTCTTCGAAGCGCGAACCCGTCTTGTGAGTCGCCTTTACTCCCTTGGAAACCAGCTGGCACACTTCAAAACGGTTGATTCCCTGCGCTAATGCGCGATGAATTTGATCTGAACGCATGGATGACTCCGGTCAAATGGTGACTGTTGCGTGTATAGCGTGGCTCGTCAGGCGCGGGGAAACGGCCAAAGCCGAGCAGGCGGGTGAGATCGGTCTCGAACCCGGTCATTCCTTGGGTCTTGCTTGATTGTACGCCCGAAAGGGTATTTCACAGCGTGAATCTTCGCTGTTTGAGAAGTGTCAATTCAGGCATTTCCATCGGTTCTGCCTTGGGAAATGCCTCTCAGAGGGGCTGGCCCAGGCGCTTCTCAAGTTGAGCGCGGTAAGTGCGACTGACGCGGGTACGAGAACCGTTGCGGAGTACCGCATCAAACTCCCCGTGGGAGATAGGCTCCAGTTGCAAGATGCTCTCAATGTTCACGATGGCCGATCTGTGCACACGGACGAACCGTCGCGGGTCGAGCTTTTCAGCCAATTCGTTCAGCGCCGCGCGGTAGAGCAATTCCTTTCCGGCAACATGCAGGTTGACGTAGACCCCGGCTGCCTCGATCCAGTCGATGTCGACCGCGCGCACGAACCGGGTTGAGCCGCCAGACTTGACGACGAGCCTGTCCCAGCGCCGGTCCGCAGTTGAGGGAGCCATGGAGACCATCTTCATGACGCGCTGGCCGAACTCGCGCAGGCTGCGCTCATCGAGCCGCGTCCGCACGCGCGCCATCATTCCCTCAAATCGCTCGTCACTGAAGGGCTTGAGCAGATAGTCCAGCGCGTTGGCCTCAAATGCGCGGAGCGCGTGCTGGTCGTAAGCGGTAATAAACACAGTCAGAGGCATCTCCGCCGCGCCGATGGCCTCAACCACGCCGAGCCCATCTAATTCCGGCATCTGCACATCGAGCAGGACCAGGTCTGGCCGATTGTCGAGGATCGACTCCACCGCAGCCTGGCCTTCCGCCGCCTCCAGGATGACGCCGATTTGAGCGTCGCGCTGCAGGAGGTCAATGATCCGTTGCCGCGCCGGCGCTTCATCGTCGACTACCAGGACCCGCATCAACTCGCCCGAAGTCATTATTCTTCTCCCATCACGCGCAACGGCAACATGATCTTGACCGAGGTGCCGCTCTCAGCCCGGCGGCGCACGACGAACGAGTGGCTTCCGGGATACAACCCGTCCATGCGTTCCCGTGTGACTGACAATCCCAGCCCCGCCGAATTCTCCATGGACCAGGCGATTGGCAGGCCGACCCCATCATCCTCCACATCGATCGCAAGGTTGTCTCCGATGGCGCGCGCCTTCACCGTGACGGTTCCGAGAGTAGCCCGCCGCGATATTCCATGGCGGATAGCGTTCTCGACAAGTGGCTGAAGAAACAGAGACGGAACCAGGGCGTATCGCACCTCAGGCGCCACGTCGATGTTGACTTCAAGCTGGCCGCCAAAGCGGATCTTTTGAATTTCCAGGTAGTGATGGAGGAAGGCTAGCTCCTCGGCAAGCGGAACCTCCTGGCGGTCCTTCGATTCAAGCGACATCCTGAGAAGATCGCCGAGGTGCTCAATCATGCTGCGCGTGAGCCGCGGATCGCGCTCGACATGCGATGAGATTGTGTTGAGTGCGTTGAACAGAAAATGAGGATCGAGTTGCATGCGGAGCACATTGAGACGGGCCTGGCTGTAGCTCTTTTCCATCCGCTCCAACCGCAGTTCGCTATTGAGATAACGCTGATAGTAGCGATACGCTTGCAGTCCACCTACAAACATCCAGTAGATGATGCTGCTCCACATGAACCAGCCGAGCGTGTCCCACGCGAGCATGCCTCTGGGCGTGAGATGACTCCAGGGGAGATTCCCAAGCGCCGCGCGGAGGGCAAAGAACACGTAGACGTAGATTCCGGTGAAGACTACGTCTCCGATGACGTGAGCTGCCGCGCGGTGGCCGAGCTGTTTTCCAGTAAACGGGAGGCGGCGATCCGCAGCTACGATGAGGGGTGCGATGAGGCTCCAAGCCCACCACTGGGCAAGCGCCTGGCGCCACTCTGTGGCCCACATGGGTGACGCGAAGACAACTCCGACCGTTGTTGCAATGACGACAACCAGAACCGTTCTGCCAACCACCGTATCGATTAGGACTCGGGCAAACCCAAGCCGGGGAGTATCGTGAACAGCTACAACTTTTCCCGCATCAGCAATGGTTGCCATGACGACTCCCTGCCCGCATCAAACGGTCCCGCAGTAGATGTCCCGATTCACGCGGGAAAACTCTGACTTCATGGGACAGAGTATTATCCCTCTTTTGCGCGCGAGCCCCGAAGCCGTGAACAGATTTGGCCGGGAAGTTTCGCAATCGTGACCATGCCTTGGAGTGGACAGAGTGCGGGTATGCCAAGTCGCTTTCGCATTACCCGGGAATTCGGTTGAGTCCTGTCCGAATACCAACACCGCCGCGCCGATGAGAAAAATCAAGACGGCCGCAGTACGGATTAACCAGTCTCCGAGCAGGCTCCGGACCTCCGCAGACTCTGCTGCCAGGGTTGGCTGGTTCGATTGATCGATGCGCCGGAACGAGCCTCTCATCCTTTCGAATGTAACGAGACTCGTTGCTCGGGTCCACAAATGGGTTGCAGCCGGGATTGAAGCGCAAACCAGTCGGCCTGAACGGTATGCGGTGCACCTGTCGGCGGAGACATGGCTATCGTGTAACTTCAATCGCTGTTAACATAAGAAGGCACATTCGCCGGACAATCCGGGCACATTGATGAGCAGCGAAAGAGGGTTCTGTGGCAAATACCACCAAGATTGAAGACAAGCTGGAACGGAAGAAGATCAAGCGGGCGGCCCGCAAGAAGGCAGCTCCCAAGGCGAAGCGGACCACAGCCCGCGGGGAGAACAAGAAGAAAATCAAGAAGGCAGCACGCGGCGTGTCCAAGCGCTAAACTGGCTGCGCAGTCCAACGAAAACGGCTGCGGGAGGCTCAATCCCGCAGCCGGCGTGCACTTCCCTTTATCAAATCGTCATCCCGTTTTGATCCGGATCCCGCCTCCCGCGGTACTCGACACAGGTGAAGAGGAGAACTGCACTGCCCAGCCAATTGGTTGCCCGCAAGTCCATTGACAAGCTGATCCGTGACTCGGAAGAACCGGAGCACGCGCTCAAAAAGACGCTGGGGCCGTGGTCACTGACGGCGCTGGGCATTGGCGCTGTCATTGGCTCGGGCATCTTTACCGTGATTGGCACGGCGATGGCGGGGCAGAAGTTCGACAAGCCCGCGGTCGGCGACACGCCACTGATCTACTGGCTGATCCACCACACCGCGCTGGCAGGCCGCCCGGGCGCGGGCCCGGCGTTGGCGCTGTCGTTGGTGCTGGTCGCAATTGTTTGCGCATTCACCGGCCTTTGTTACGCCGAACTGGCCTCGATGATTCCCATTGCGGGCTCCGCCTACACATACACCTACGCAACCATGGGTGAGTTGGTGGCGTGGATCATCGGCTGGGACCTGATCCTGGAATACGCATTCAGCAACATGAGCGTGAGTGTGGGTTTTGCCGCGCACATTGTTGACCTGATGGACTGGTTCGGATTTCACCCGCCCCTGAAGTGGATTTCACCGGCATACTTGCCAACCGGGCTGCAGGATATGGCCGGCAACGATCTCTACAAATCGGGCTGGCACTTCGGATTCAATGTGCCCGCGTTCCTGGTCGTGATGATTCTGACGGTGATCCTGGTGCGCGGCATTCGGGAATCAGCGAGCACCAACAACATTCTTGTACTCGTCAAAATCGCGGCAATTTTAGTATTTGTTTTCGCCGCAGCAAGCTTCGTCAAGCCGCATTACTGGCACCCCTTCATGCCGAACGGATGGACTGGACTGCTGACCGGCGGGTCGATCATTTTCTTCACCTACATTGGCTTTGATTCTGTCTCGACGGCGGCCGAGGAGTGCAAGCATCCGCAACGAGATCTGCCGATTGGCATTCTCGCCACCCTGGTGGCGTGCACGGTGCTCTATGGAGCCGTGGCCATCGTGCTCAGCGGGATTGTGCCTTGGCAGTCCGTAATGGGCGACGCCGCCCCGGTGGTGAATGCGCTCAAGAGGCTCTCCCTGATGCCGGGCGGTTCCGGGCTGGTGTGGGTGCGCCTGTTTGTGCTGATCGGCGCGCTGCTCGGCATGATTTCGTCGATCCTGGTGTTTCAGCTTGGCCAGGCCCGGGTTTGGTTCGCCATGTCACGCGACCGCCTGCTGCCGGATATCTTTGGTCGAATTCATGCCCAGTTCCGCACTCCCGCAGTGGCCACCTGGGTAGCCGGTTTCGTTGTCGGCATCCCCGCGGGGATGCTCGACATCGGAACCGTTTCCAACCTCTCAAATATCGGCACACTCTTCGCCTTCGTTCTGGTCTCGATCGGCGTGCTGATCCTGCGCTATCGCGAGCCAAACCGGCACCGAGGATTTCGCGTGCCCCTTGGACCCGTCTTTCCTGTGCTCAGCATCGTATTCTGCATCGTGCTGATGATGGGTCTGGAAGTCATCACGTGGATTCGCTTCTTTGGGTGGCTGGCGGTCGGGCTGGTTATTTATTTCACTTATAGCCGCCACCGGAGCGAGTTCGCGAAACCGCGTTAGTTGGCTGTCTGTTCGATCCTCGAGCGTCTGCCATTGGTGCCCGTCTATGTGATGAAGGAGCGCGATCCCTTCGGCAAGCATCCCCGCCGTATGATTACTTTCTTTGTTGAACGGGATGGATAAACGGGATGGATGAAAGGGAAAACGAGCTTTCACGGCTGGTCGATGAACTGAATCGCTCCGCGGCGGGTGTCCGCTCCGTCGAGAAGAGGTCGATCGACCAGTTGCTGACAGCCGCCCTTCAAAGCCAGGCCTCTGACATGATTCTGGTGGCCGGCTCCCCTGCCACTTTGCGCGTCAACGGGGCCCTGATGGCAGGCTCCTCGCCGGCTATTTCCGCCGATGGTATTCGCAGCCTGCTGCTGCCCCTGCTCAACCCCAACCAGCAGGAAGAGCTTCGCGAGCGGAAATGCATTGACTTCTGCTTTGTGCGCGGATCCCTGGGCCGGTTTCGCGCTAATTTCCATTTCCAGCGCGGAACCCTGGCCGCCGCGATACGCCTGCTGCCGGCGCAGATTCCGACGGTGGAATCCCTTCATCTGCCCGCATCGCTTGGCGCACTGGCCGATCGGCGTCAAGGGCTGATTCTCCTCACGGGAGCGACCGGATGCGGCAAAAGCTCCACCATGGCGGCCCTCGTCAACCGCATTAACGCCAGCCGCCGCGACCACATCATCACAATCGAGGACCCGGTCGAGTACCAGCACACGAATCGCAAATCGCTGGTTGAGCAGATTGAGCTGGGCCCTGACACACTCAGTTTTGCCAATGCTGTACGCGCCGTTCTTCGCCAGGACCCTGATGTCATCCTGGTG
>JANXQR010000332.1 GCA_025353435.1 Acidobacteriota bacterium
TTCGCCCGTGGGAGCCGCTGGCTGGCCGGGTTGAGGAAGAGTCGGGGGTCACTCGCCCGGAATAGCGGCTCATGGAATTGCGTCAGGCTTCTGGACGGGACCAGCGACACTTGCCCAGCGAGAAGAGAACATAGTCCAGGTTTGGTTCCGGATCAAGTTTCCTACCATTTTGGCGTTGCATTGACGAAATCTGGAAGGCATTTGCATCTGCGCCACTCCTTTTCATGAGAGTCCAAGGGCCGCCGGGATTTTCAAACGTCTGCCAATTGCCACTGAGATTGAGATAAGGAATCATCCTGGTCGCCTCGATTCGTCAGAAGTTCGGATTGCAGCCTTTCAATTGCGAATTCAACTGATCCGAAGGGCTCATTAGCTCGGATTCTACCGAAGAATCTGCGGTTGAGGGTGGTTGACCGCCGATAGGAAAACATCTTCAGATTTCGCCGGTGCCCCGGTCCCTCGCCTTTGGGGACCGGGGATGGAAGCGAGTGTACTGAGCTGTTGGTTTACGAACTGCCCGCAAACCACCAACAATGCCCCCTCCTTCGCGCACTCCTGAACGCAGTTAATGATCTGTAGTTGCCTCTAAAACTGCAAGATCGGCGCGACGCTGATTAAAAACATTCGTTGCTTCCGTATCGCCCACTATTCATCCGGAACTGCGAAAAGATCGGACACCTCGGAATAGAGCAGGCCCTTTGATGGCGTTCGCTCCATCTAGTGCTCCCATGGTTCCAAAGTTACATATCCGCCGGCGCAGGTGATGAACACTCGCTGGAATGCCATGGTTGGCAACAGGCCATCCTCGCGCGGAGTAGGACCGACCCCAATCGCGTTCATCGGCACGACGAAGGATACCTGTCTGACCGCGTGTGTACCAATCTGAATATCCTGCGGCGGAAGGACGGAAAAGGACTGTTCCACCCCATTTGCGACGCGCTTCAGGATCGAGGCTTTCCCTTTGGATCTGCTTCGAACGAGCGCGTCGGCTGCGTAAAGCAAAGGCGCATTGCTGCCGGAGTCTAACCGGAGAAGTACAGGCGCTACATCGCCGGCGGACAGGTGGGCCGCGACGATCATGGGCCGTGTGAACGGCAGATCCTGTTGGGAACCGCGAGGCCCGGCCAGTGGAATGTGTTCGCCCTTGATCGTGGACGCCAGGGCGCCCGATTCATCCAGGCACAAAATATGCCGGCCATTATCAATGAGCAAATCGAAATGCTCTAGAAAATTCGCGGCAAGGATGCCACGGATTCGAGAATCTGCCGCTTTGAGTTGGGTCATTTCCTGGATCACGGCGACCGCATTTGGGACGGAATGTTGTCCGGCTTCGATCAAGTCCAAATAGGAATAGGCTCTGCGAGCATAAGTCGCAACGCCGCCGACTCCCGTTGTGCCTTGAGCGTTCAGATGTAGTTCCACGGCGAGCGAAGGCTCGATGGTTGTGACTTGACCTCCAGTGTCGACCACGAAGTCGTAAGGTCCCCGGTGGTTGATCTCGATCGGTACAACAATAAGTGCGCCTTGCACGAGGCGCAGGGTTAAACTGGCTAGACTCCCAGGGCAGTGCGCTTCCCCTTGAGCCGCAGGAAGAATCTGGAAAACGAGACTTGCTAAGAGCAGGCATTTGAAGAGTGAAATTGAATTTCACCTCAGCCGGGTTGGCTGGGTGCAATGTCGCGTCGTGCCTTCACACTGTCGTGACGGCGCTCAAACCGTTTCCTGAAAGCGAGTGACGGAATTGTGACGGATCACAAGCCCTTTGTTTACAGGTTCGGGGAGTTCGAGGTCAAGGAACGGGAGTTCCTGCTGATCAAGGACGGAGAAGCCGCGTCGGTGGAGCCGAAGGCATTCCGGGTGCTGTTGTTTCTGCTGCGTAATCCCGGCAGGCTTGTGAAGAAAGACGAAATCCTGAACGCGGTCTGGGATGACTGCTCGGTTTCGGATAATTCGCTCACGCGCAGCATCGCCACACTGAGACGGCTACTCGGCGACGACCCGCGCGAGCCTCGGTACATCGCCACGGTGCAGACTATTGGCTATCGATTTCTTTCTACCGTCCAGGCAATCGATGACGGCACTGGAAAGCCTCAATCTCCCACACCGGAGATCCAAGATGAGTCGAAGAATATTGCCGCGGGTCCGCAAAGGAGCGATCACATCGCGAAGCGCTCCCGACGCATTGCTTGGATTGTGGTTGGAGGTGTCGTTCTTGCGGCGGGCTTGGGGTTCTTGTGGTTGATTCGCGAGCGTCTGTTCGGTCGGCAGCAGATAACGGAACAGCAGATCACGAGGAATTCCAACGACAATCCGGTGATGAACGCTGCGATTTCGGGAGACGGGAAGTATCTTGCGTTCAGCGATAGCCATGGAATCCACATTCAGCTCATGGCAACCGGCGAAATGCGTGACATCGCTCAGCCGGCAGAGTTTCACGATGCGCTTGTTACCTGGCGCATCCACTGGCTACCCGACAGTACCAGATTCCTTGCCGATTCCGTTCCCATTGGTATGCCGCCCACCATTTGGCAGGCGTCGGTGGTTGGCGGAGCACTGCGCAAAGTTCGCGAAGATGCACTGGCAATGTCTGTTTCTCCAGACGGCGCTGCGGTGGCGTTCACAAAGGCCTTGACCCGTGAGCTGTGGCTGATGGGCATTAATGGGGATGCGCCCCGGAAGTTGGAGGACGCGGGTGATCACGGCAATTACTGGAACGTTGTTTGGTCTCCGGGCGGTAACCGCTTGCTCTACATCCGAAAAGACTGGAGTGCATCAGATCTTCGCATCTCCCTGGAGACCCGAGACCTCATGGGTGGGCGTCCCATTACCCTGCTCACCGACAGCAGGATTCGAAGTGTTTACTGGTTGCCCGACGGTCGCATTCTGTATGCCCTTGGAGAGCCTGGTCTAAGCGGCGACACCTGCAATTTCTGGGATGCACGGGTGGACAACAAGACGGGTCAATTCGCTGCGAAG
>JANXQR010000333.1 GCA_025353435.1 Acidobacteriota bacterium
GCTTTCCGCAGGTGAACTACTCGACGGGCGTGTCTTGGCAGAACCTCGCTACCGAATATTCGAAAGTTGTGGACTCGCGCGCCGAGGAAGCCAAACTGCAGTCTGTAGTCGACGGCCTCATCGCCGGAAAGACGTCGATCCCCGACAAGGAAGCCGCCCTCCTCGACTATCTCGATCGCGAAGTTCGCTACACCGGCATCGAGTTCGGCGGCGCCGCCATTCTGCCGCACGATCCAGCAGAAACGCTCGCCAAGAAATACGGCGACTGCAAGGACAAGGCCACCCTGCTGGTCACCATGTTGCGCGCCGCCGGCATTCCTGCTTACGTCGCGCTGCTCAACGCCGGCTCGCGCATGGATGTGCCGGTCGATCTCCCCGGCATGGGCCTCTTCGATCACGCCATCGTGGTCGTGCCCGGTGCGCCCGCCGCAAAAGGTAAGCCCGCAAATCCCGATCTCTGGATCGACGCTACGGACCAGTACGCACGGCTCGGCCAGCTTCCCATCGCAGACCAGGCCCGCATGGCGCTCATCGCGCGGCCTGAGAGCAAGTCGCTTACCCGCACTCCGGAGTTCAGCTCGACGGATAACGCGCTGGTTGAATTTCGCGAGATCACGCTCAGCGAAAATGGTCCCGCCAACATCGTTGAAAAAACCCAGCCGAGGGGTGTATACGAATCGCGCTATCGATCCTTCTATGCCGATCGACCCGATAAAGACACTCGCGAAAATCTCACCAATTACGTCAAGGCCCAGTATGTTTCTGACAAGCTCACCACCGTCGAACGCACCGATCCCGGCGACCTGTCAAAGCAATTTGAGCTCACCATTGCCTGCGAGAAGGCCAAACGAGGATACACCGGCCTGACCGACGCCGAGGCAGCCATTCGCTACGAGGCGCTGTTCTTCCGTCTGCCTGAAGACCTGACACATAAGGAAGAAGCCGACAAGAAGAAGGACCAGGACAAGGACCACGACACCCCTCCGCGCACCGTCGATTGGGAGCTCATCGAGCCCTACACTGTCGACCTGAATTACAGCATCGTTCCGCCTGCGGGCTTTGTTAATAAGGATCTGGCCAAGAGCACCACGGTCGAGATGGGGCCCGCAAATCTTAAGGAAGATTTCTCCATCACCGATGACGGCACCGTCCATGTGCGACTCGTCTTCGACACCGCCAAGCGCCGCTACACCGTGGCCGAGGCCACGGAAATGCGCAACAAGGTGGCAGAGCTTCTCGCCGGCCCGCCGATCCTTGTTGCCTTTGAGCCCAAGGGTCAGGTTCTGCTCCGCGAAGGCAAAGTGCGCGAGGCCCTGGCCACTTACCGCGGCCTCATCACGCAGCATCCTACCGAGGCCGTGCACCACCTGCAGCTGGCCGATGTCCTTCTCGATGCCGGCATGGGCGAAGCCGCACGTGCCCAGGCTCGCGAGGCAGTTAAGCTCGATCCAAAGTCGCCGCTCGCACAGAAGGAATTGGCGCAGATACTCAAGCACGATCTAATCGGTCGCAATCTCCGCCCCGGCAGCGACTTGGCCGGCGCGGCCGAAGCTTACCGCGCTGCCGCTTCGCTCGATCCTGACGACAACTCCACAAAAGCCGATCTGGCCATCCTGCTCGAGTACGATCCCGTGGGCCGCCGCTATAGCCGCCAGGCGCCGCTCAAAGATGCCGTCGCCGAATACGAAAAGCTGGGTCAGGACAAACTCTCCGAACTTGAGCTCTCGAACAATCTTGCCTTCGCCCGCTTCTATGCCGGCGACTATGCCGGAGCGTGCAAGGCCGGCCAGGCCATCAATCCCGAGCCCAAGGCGCTGCTCGCCGCCTGCATTGCCGCGCAGCAGGGAAGCAAGGCAGGCATGGCCGAAGTAAATAAGCGCGCCAGCGACGAGAACGCCTTCAAGGAGACCGCCCACACCGCCGGCGAAATGCTGATGAACGCGCGCCAGTATCCGCTGGCCGCCGACTTTTTGCAGGCTGGCGCCGCCGGTGACAACGCTGCGCAAGCCGTGGGACTGGCCTCGCTGCTGCGCGACGCCCACCACCATGAAGATCTTCACTTCGCCAACACCCCGCAAGACGTGGTCAAGCAGTCGTTCCTTCTAGCCATGGACCCGAATCTCACCGAGGCCAAGCTCAACGCACTCAGCAGCCACAACGCACACACCGTCCTGGCAGCTGAAGATAGCGAAGAGCACAAGCGAACGATGGAATCGGGCCGCGCACTCAACAGCCAGCTCGCCCGCGAAGACAGCTTCCTCGACGTGACCCTCGATATTCTCGCGCAGGCGTTCGATCCCAAGGTTGAAGGCGGCGATGAATCCGGCTATCGCGTTAAGGTGCAGGTGCCCGGAGGATCCAACCTCACATTCTTCGTCGTCAAAGAAGACGATCAATACAAGCTTCTCGACACCACGCAGGAACCGAACGCGATCGCTCTCGAAATGCTCGATCGCATCCAGGCCCAAGACGGGCACAGTCCTGATCTGCACGGCGCCAAGATCCTCCTCGACTGGCTGCGCGAAGACTCGCACCTTGAGGGCGGCGACGATCCGCTCGGCGGTCCTGTCTTCCCGCGCTTCTGGATCAAGGGCCAGGCACCCGATGCCGCCAAAATGAAGTTGGCCGCCGCCTCTATCCTTGCCGGTTCGCGACCCACGGCCGCGCGCGGCGTTGCAATTCTTGAAGAGGCTCTCAAGACCGCCACAACAGAGCGCGACAAGACGAATATCCGTCTCGCTCTGGGCCTTGGCTACGGGGTGCAACAGAACTTCGACGGCCTGCTCGCCGTTTCAACCGCGCTTGCCGACCAGTCTCCTGAGTCCCGCCTTGCCTACCTCGACAAGGTTGAAGCCCTCATCGGCCTCAAGCGCTACGATGACGCTCTCGCAGCCTCCAACGAGCGCCTCAAGCTGCTTGAAAACGATACTGACGCGCTGCAGTCGCGCACCCGCGTTGAAACTGCGCGCGGCAACTACGCAGCGGCGCGCGGCTGGCTGCAGAAGCTCGCCGACCTCGGC
>JANXQR010000344.1 GCA_025353435.1 Acidobacteriota bacterium
TCGAGATTTTCTTTTATGTCGCCATCCTGTTCTTCGGCGGCGGCCTCATCATTGCGCAACTGATTGGCCGGAGCAAGAAGAGAGAAGAAAACTGGCCGCACCCCGCTATCGTGATCCCGGCATCCAAGGACGCCAAGATGGTCCGTAATGCTAACCAAGCCGGAGCAACGCTGCTCGGATACAACGTCCACAAGGAGCCATGGTTGTGGCCGGATACGGTGCGGATGAAGCACGGCGTCATCGTGGGCGGCACAGGCTCGGGTAAGTCCACGTTCTTGGAAAACATCATCGCTCAGGATTTGACGCGGCGCTTTGGCGCGCGAAAAATGCCCATGATTATCTTCGACGGTAAAGGGGAACGCGAGTTCCTTGACCGTCTGCTACCGCACATCGAAGCCGCCGGCCGCCTGCAAGATTTGCGAGTGATCGATCCGACGCACCCTTCAGAGTCGGCTCGATACAACCCCTTCTACGCGCTCGACGACGCCTATCAGGAGCATGTGAACTTCATCTTTCGCTCCTTCGGGCTGCGCGAGGATTTCTTCAAGGGGCACCAGGAGGCCTATCTCTCCGACCTCGTTCGCATCCTTCAGTACACCGGCAAGCTCTTCAACGTCTACGACGTGCTGGTGATGGCACTCGATGAGCAGGTACTTCTAGAGCAAATTGCGATTGCGAAGGCTCGGCTTGCCTCCTCGCCGGGGATCTCTATGCAGAAGCGACTGAACTTCGAGATGTCAGTGAAAATGCTGCAACGGTCACTCTCGGATCGCGAGCGTGTCGAGAAGATTCAGGGGCTTTTGAATGAGCTGTTGAGCTTCCTGGAGGATGAGTTGTCGATTGTGACCGGCTCCTACCAGGACTTGCTGACGCTCGACGACGTTCTCGAAAAGGATCTCATTCTGTTCGTCTCCCTCAATGCAAACCGCAATCAGCGAGCCGTCGAAGCCTTGGGAAAGATCCTGCTCCAGAACATCCAGTTGATGGTGGGCAAGCGCTACGCGCAGCCAGCCAGCAGCCGGGACGCCGACGAACCTATGCTTTCGGTGATCCTGGACGAGTTCGCGCCCTTCGCTTATCCGGGGTTTACGCAGGTGCTCCAAACCGCGCGCGGCGCCCGTGTCTCGTTCCTCTTCTCCTTCCAGAGCATGCCCCAGTTGCAGCGCGTGAGCCAGGCGTTCGCCGACGAGGTCTCGTCCGCGCCCGGAACGAAGATGATTATGAACGTCTCGGAGGAGAACACGGCGCAATGGTTTTTGAAAGCGTCGGCCAGGATTGCGACTAAACGCCGCAGTTTGTCGGTGCGCCGAACCGGGATCTTCTCGACCAAATACACAGAGACTGGAACGGGGAGCGAGAGCGACATCAAAGAGACCCGCGCCCGTGAGGACCACATCAAGAACCTTCCAGTCGGCCAGATGGAGATTCTCATGGTGGATAACCGCGAGGGCACCCGCCACTCCCATCTGCATGTTCGCCGCGCTCTGCGGTTCCAGGTGGAGGGCCTGAAGCCTTCGCTCTATCCCAAGATGCACAGCTATCTTGACCCGGTGGTCGGTGTGAATCTCCGTTTCAAAGAGGCTGAGAATCGGAAACAACGGCGCCGGAGGACAGCGGGATTGTTCCTTGGTGCGGCGAGTGGGGAGTGACGATGCGGAGTCCAGTCATCATTCGATGGGTAGCGCTTGCCATCTTGCTCGGTGGCATGCACGGGCGATCTATTGGTCAGACTCTCGATCGGCCGAACTCTCAAACCTCGCGGTCTGTCCCCAAACGCCAGGGATTCTTCGACTACGCTCTGGGCAAAATCAATCCGCATGGCATCGACTATGGCGCGTCGATGGAATCCGACCGGATCGCTGTCGTTGAAAACACCATCGATGATCTCTACTTCTGGTCGAATGTCGTGACGCTGCTCTTGCTCGGCGGACTGGTTGCCGTTGTCCTTCTTCAGTGGCGCGCAGCCGACAAGCGCGAAGTCGTCGCGGCGTCTCTTATCGCACAGTTATGGAACGGTCGCGTGAGCGACAGGATCGAGATTGAGCGCCGGACCCAGCAGTTCAATCAGCTGGTCGAAGCCCATAACGCCGATGTGGAAAGGGACCTGTCTCAGAAGCCAGGCCCTTCGCAACAGGATGCTGAGGCGACCGGAAGCTTGACGCGCAGCGTTCGCAGCCTCGCTGAGAGCAAAGGAATCTCGCCGGTTGAGGCGGAGAAGATCGAAGCCTCGGCGCCAGATGCAACCACAGCGAGCCTGCACCAAAACAATCTCCTGTTGCAGCGGCGCGTCGAAGCGCTGCACAACAGCGAACAGAATCTCAAACAGCGCCTGAACCAAACGGCCACCCTGCTTGACCAGGAGCGGCGTCGTAACGCGACTCTGAAGGGCGCTTGAAAGGGCCAAATGAACAGAAAGACTCCATCCGACTTCACAAGCCATGACGACTGGCTCTCGTATGTTCGCCGTGAGATTGCTGTCTCGGATCAGCCTTACGCG
>JANXQR010000363.1 GCA_025353435.1 Acidobacteriota bacterium
CGGATCCTGCCGATCCGAAATGACAGCGGTGATAGGGACCCCAGAAATAGGCCCGCGGCCAGCATGCTGCACGCCTGGCCAGCCGCCGCCATTCCCCCAGAGCTTCCCTCAAGGAAATCCGATGCGTTCACGGGGTATAAAAGGAGCATGCGTATGACGACAAACAGGAAGGCGAGAAACCACAGCAGGTTGCGGGTGTCCCGGGTACGCCAATAGAGGTGTCCAAACGCCGGCAGCAGAAGCGCTGTCAGGAACAAGGCCGGCATTTGATACCAATCTTGCATGGAACCGGTGGTCCCCCTCTCCTGTCCTCGCGGAAAGGTGCGACGGGCGCGTGCGGCGCCGGAATCGGATGTCCCAGGACAGGTTCTGGGACAGGTTTTGCCGTAACCATTCTGGCGGTAGCCAGCGGCCGGGTCCATGCGTCTAAGGTTGTAGGGGGCTGAACTCATTGCCTCGCGGGCGATTCTACGCGATTGACTTTTAGGACTTTGTACTTCTCGGAGCTTGAATTGAATCACACAGGCATGAAGTTGGTTATCGGGCTGCTTGCGGGAGTTTTCTGGGCGAGCGCGGCCGTTGCACAGGAGAAAGACTCCTTTACGCCGATGGCTCTCGACGCCGGGTTCGGAAAGATGGAACTCGATCCGCCATCGGTGGCTCCGGAAGAGATTATCAAGAAGTTTGCGGCCAAGGAGAGCGAATTCCAGGAAGCTCTCAACCACTACACGTACCGCCGTGTGGCGCGTGTCCAAACCATCGACGATGACAACAAGGCGGACGGGGAATATTACGAAGTTGACGACGTGACCTTTGACCACGACGGCAAGCGAACGGAGAAGGTTGTCTACGCTCCGGAGAACTCACTGCAGCGGGTTTCCATGTCACCCTCAGATTTGCAGGACATCCAGCGCGGCTATTCGTTTCCGCTGACCGCCCAGGAGATTACCGCCTACGACATCAAGTACATAGGTAAGCAGAAGGTCGACGAGATTGATTGCTTCGTCTTCGACGTGAGCCCCAAGCAGATTTTGAAGGGCAAGCGCTACCTGCTTGGCCGCATCTGGGTTGACGCAACGGACTTGCAGATCGTGGTAACCAACGGACGCATGGTGCCCGACGACACCCGCAAGGGCAGCGAGGATCTGCACCCGCCTTTTATGACCTGGCGCGCCCAGGTGGATGGCCACTACTGGTTCCCGGTCTACACCAAGGGCGAAGGCATTCTGCATTTTGCAGGTGGCCACGGCACCCTGTCTGACGATGTGCACATGCGCGACGTGATCAAGTACACCGACTACAAGCAGTTCGGTTCCACCATGAAGATTGTGTCGGTGGAAGGGGAAGCGCCGAAAGACAAGACATCGCCGCCGCAGCCCAAGACGCCCAAGTAGCCGTTTCGACAACTGATCTCTGCTCTCGGTTCACTGTGCACTGGCCTG
>JANXQR010000385.1 GCA_025353435.1 Acidobacteriota bacterium
CTCCGCTCCCGCCTCCGCATCGTTCTCGCCAGCCGGATGGCGTCAATGGACGCGGAACAGGCCCGCCTCAACGCCGAAATCGCCTCCCTCAACGAGCAGATCAATGCCTCCGCCGCCGAAATCGGCACGATGGAAACAAGCCAGCACACCCTCACCGAGCGCGGTTACGAACTCGAAAGCTCCGCCCAGGAAGTCCGCGCCCGCGCCAACTCCGCAGCCGTCGAACTCGAGCGCGCAGCAGCCCGCGAGCGCAGCAACACCGAGCGCATAGCCGACCTTGAATCCCGCATCACCGCCGCCGCTTCCGAGCTGGAGCAGACTCAAATCCAGCTCACCGGCATCGTCGAAGAGCGTGCCCAGCAACAAACCTTCCTCCAGACCGCAGCTGAAGAAGCGCGAGCCTTCCACGCGAAGGTCTCTGCCCGCCAACAGGAAGCCCGCACCGCGGCTGAAGAGGTATTCGCCGCCGAGCGCCAGCTTGAAATCACTCGCCGCCACGTGATGCACCTGCTCACCCTGGCCGGCAACGCGCGCAACTCCACAGTACAGGGCGAGGAAAGTCTCGCCGCACTCGAGCGCGAAGCCGAGCGCCTCGACGCCGAAATGCGCCAGTCCCAGACCGAGCTCGAAAACCTCGGCGTGCAAAAGGGCCAGGCCCGCATCGGCTTCGAGTCAGCCACTGAAACCCTCAAGCGCCTCGAAGGCGAAATCGCCGAGCTCCGCGAATCCCTGCAAGCCCGCCGTGCTGAAGAGAACGGCCTTCGCGACCGCGCCAACCAATTCCGCAGTGAGCACGCCTCCCTCGGTGGCCGTCGCAACTCGCTTCAGTCGCTCATCCGCGACCACAGTTACTCCACCAACTCCGTCCGCCAACTCCTCAAGCCCGGTGCACTCGGCCCCGGCAAATCGCCGATGGGCACCCTGGCCGATTTCCTCGAAGTCAGTGGTGAGCACGAAGGCGTAGTCGACGAGTTCCTGCGCGATGAGCTCAACTACCTCGTCGTCGATTCCTGGACCGCCGCAGAGCAAGGCGTCAACCTGCTTAAGTCAGGCGTCGATGGCCGCGCCACCTTCTTAGTCCATCCCGACAATCCTTCCGCCCTCACGGACCTCATGGCCCGCGCCGACGCTGAAGAGTCTGTACAAGCCGAAGGCATCATCCCCCTTAAAGACACCATCCGCGTCCTCAACGGCTTCGGCCGCTCGCTTGAAGCTATCCTCCCCAAGCTCAAAAACGGCTACATCGTCGAAGATACGGCCATCGCCCAGCGCCTCAGCGAGCAGTACACACGCGCCTTCTTCCTCACCCCTGGCGGCGAATGCTTCCACAACACCACCGTCACCGGTGGCAAGCCAGCCAGCGAAGGCCCACTCGCTCTCAAACGCGATCTGCGCGAGACCGAAAAGAAGCTGGCCGCCGTCGAAGCCAAACTCGGCGAAGCCGAGGCCCAGGCCCTTGCCATCACCCACGAAATTGAAGACCTGGCCGCGCAGCTTGAAGCCCGCAGCGAAGAGCGTCGCCAGGCCGAGCGTGCCACCGCCGACCAGGGCGCTGCCCTCAAGCAGATGGAGGCCGAAGTTCAGCGCATCGATCGCCGCCTCCAGGAGTGGCATCTTCAGGCCGGCCGCAACAAGGACGCACGCGAGGCCAAGCGCGCTTCCATCGATCAGAAGCGCGAAGAAACCGTTCGCCTCGAAGCGGAACACGCCAAGTCTGAAGCCGAGCTCGATACGCAGCAATCCGCCCTCGCCGAAATGCGCCAGAAGCGCGAAGGCCTGCAGCAGGAGGCCGCGCAGCTCACCGCCGAGTTGGCAGGATTCGAAGAACGCCGTCGCGGCGCCGAAGCCTCCTTCCAGCGCATCGACCGCCTCCACGCCGACCTTCAGCGCCGCGTCCAGGCAATCGAACAGCAGCGCGCCGCCGCTGAAGCCGAACGCGAACAGCGCGTCCGCGAATCCGAATCCCTCGTAGCCCGCCAGGAAGAACTCACCGCCATGCGCGCCGAGGCCCTCACGCAAGCTCAGGCCCTCGCCGTCGAGGCCCAGAACCTCCGCCTCCAGCTAGCCAACTTTGAAACCCAGCTCAAAACCGGCCGCGCCGCACTCGACCAGCTCCGCGACAATCGCGCCGACCGCGCCAGCGTGCTTGCCAAGCTCCACTCCGATCTCGAGCACCTCGAAGCCAGCTGCTTAGCCGAAGTCAACGTCGATGCCGCCGTCTTGAGAGCCGACACCGAACTCGCGCACATCGAGGGCGAGCTCCTCTTAGCCGAAGAAGAAGCATGCCGCGGCCTCCGCCAGAAAATCGAGCAGATGGGTCCCGTCAACATGATGGCCCTCGACGAGTACAAGGAAATCTCCGACCGCCACACCTTCCTCGAAACGCAGCGCAAAGACCTCGTCGATTCCATCGAGAACACGCAAAACACCATCAAGGAAATCGACCTCATCTCCCGCACCAAATTCGACGAAGCCTTCGCGCGCATCAACGAGAACTTCGCCAACGTCTTCACGCGCCTCTTCCACGGCGGCCAGGCCTTCCTGCGCCTGACTGATGTAGAGAACCAAGCCGAGAGCGGCCTCGAAATCGTCGCCTCGCCTCCCGGCAAAAAGCTGCAGAACGTGCTCCTGCTCTCCGGCGGCGAAAAGGCACTGACCGCGCTCGCGCTTCTAGTCGGCATCTTCCAGTTCCAGCCCAGCCCCTTCTGTGTGCTTGACGAAGTAGACGCCGCGCTCGATGAAACCAACGTCGGCCGCCTCGCCGACCTGCTTCACACCCTCGGCCAGGAGACACAGTTCCTCATCGTCACCCACAGCAAGCGCATGATGCACGCCGCCGACATGATCTACGGCGTCACCATGCAGGAGCCCGGCGTCTCCAAGGTTGTCAGCGTAAAACTAAGCCACCACGAGCCCCAGCGCGCCACCGCATAGCGCCACTCCGGCTCGCCACGACCGGGGGGTGCCCCAAGTCTAGCTTATGAGACCTGGGACCGCAACCAACTTGACTAGCGTGGAATCGGGCGCTAGATTCTCGGCACCAGAGACGCCTCACAGGCCCTTCGGCCGCAAACTCTTCAGCAACTTGTCCCAACGCACCCAGTACAACGCGCAATCCTTCTCACTCGTCCCGTGCGAGTAGAACAGATACTTCCCATCCGGGCTCACATATTGTCCCCAACGATGCGCCACGCCATCATTGATCTTCGGCCCCAGGCTCACCGGCACTGTCCACGTCTGGTCCCGCTTGCGGAATGAAATAAACAGCTCGCACTCGTACGTCGGCGTCTCCCGCGCACTCACAATCATGTAACTCTCATCCGGCGCAACGTAAAGGTCGCCGTTAAATCCCTTGTCATTGATCGGCTGGCCCAGGCTGTTCACCGTCACAACACCATTTGCAACCGTCAGCAGGCTGAACGCGCCGGTACTGCCGTTCTTCACATCATCCGGGCTGGGATCGCTGCCAACGTATGCATTCCCGCTCAGCGTCGGCATGTAGTCGTACACATCGTAAGGCTGGTCGAGGAAAACGATCGGCTCACTCCATCCACTTTCCGTTCTATGCGACTGCCACACGTTCTTGCAGCACTTGTTCCCTGCCCGCATGAAGATCGTCTTCTCATCCATCGAAAGCGTCGGCGACAGAAACTGGTCGAACAGTAGCGCCGGCTTGCTCCAACCATGATCGCCGTACTGCATCGTCTTGATCGATATGTGTCCCCGCCCCCACGAGTTGCTCTGAATGTAATAGAACTCCTTGCCGTCATGCGACCACGCCACCCTGCCCATCGTGAACATGCCCGGATCGGCCAGCATTCCCGGCGCAAAGATCTTCGGCGTATCGCCCGGCGGCGTCTGCCCCAGGTAAGCGTCGGGACCGTCCAGAAAACTCTTCTGCCCCCGCAGCAACGGGATAAAGCAGACAGCCAGAATCACCAGCGTCGTGCAGCGTTTCACATTCATGGTTTCGGTCGTCCTGTACGTGGCGTTCGGACCCACCTGCATTCTCTGAACATGCATCCCGATAGCCAACTCGTTGAGACCGAAACCTCGCCTGATTCAGCGGTGTCCCCACTCTCCCATCGGCCTTCGCTGTCCATTACCGCCAAGCGATGTCCGGAATCGCACAATGGTGGGTCTCTTTGCACCCTCCAGTTCCCCCGAAACCAACATCCACTCAAGCCGCGGGAAGGCACTAGTGACCAAGCTGCTAATGACCAACTGGCTACACTCATTGCTCCACATCATTGTTGGCTCACTTCGGTCGATGTTAAATCTAATAACCGAGTGTCGAATGATCGGCCTGTCTCGGGGAGGAATCATGCGTGCGACTGTAAGATGCCTGACAGGAATCGCTGTCTGTGCCCTCCCAGCTGCAATGCTCTGCTTCTTCCTCAGGGATGGTGCCACACTCCGGCTCGTCGCCCCCATCCTCTGTCTTCAGGTTGTCATCGTGGCCGCCTTGCATTTGGGACGTTGGCCAGCCGTGATGGGCGCCGTGATCGCCGGCTTTACGTTCGCACTATTGTTATATCCGCCCTACGGCAGCCTCTGGATTCACGACCCGGCCGAGCGAGTCGTGCTCACCCTCTTTCAATTGATTGCCGTGATTGTGGCATGGATTTCGCCCCGAAGAACATCGCCGAATGATCGGATATATTGAACGGTTTCAATACTTTACCCCAGCGCCAACCATAGACTGTGACACCCCCTGCTAGGCCTTCTGAATCGACAGCCCCTCGATTCCAACACCTAGGGTCTCTCGCCGCCCTCCACCCGCCCAAATTCGACGGCTTTTCACCCGATCGCACATTAATATATAGTTGACGCTTTACTGATTTTGTTCTGGGACGTGCTATTTCTCCCTGCAACATGTTAAATATCTTGTCTTAGACATCACTGAATTCAATCGCCAGACGAGGAATCGTGATCCGTACTCTGAAATTCATGGCGGGAATCGCAGCCTGTGCCGCAACTGCGGCGCTGCTTACCACTTACTTGAGAGACGTGGGGACCATCAGACTCGCCGCACCAGCCATTTGCCTCCAGGTGGTCATTGCCACAGCCCTGCTGGCAGGGCGGATTCCGGCCTTGATCGGTGCCCTTCTGGCTGATCTCATGTTTGCGCTATGGTTATTTCCACCTTACGGCACCGCCTGGGTCAGCGATCCCACTGAGCGCGTCGTGCTGACGCTCTTTCTGATTGCTTCTCTCGTCATAACAATGATTTTGCCCCGCCCCTGGCCGCGGGTGGGTCGCGCCACCGAGCAGGTCGAATAGTCTGCCTCACAGGTTTCACCCACCACTGAGGCATCGGGCGGTGCAATCCGCCGAAAACACCACCCGCAGCTCACTAGCAATTACCGGCTAATCCCTACTTCTTCCCCACTTCCACAATCATGAAACTGTCCGGCTTCGCCTTGGGCCGCGCGCCCGCAGCCGCCGGCT
>JANXQR010000534.1 GCA_025353435.1 Acidobacteriota bacterium
CTTCGCGCCCGGCGTATCAATTCTCAAGTCCCTCAAGGGCGTCGACCCAGGAATGCTCGACGCTTTCCGCAGCCATTGCCGCCAGGACTATGTCGGCGAGTTCGAGCTTCTCTTCGGCGTGTCGTCAATGGACGATCCCGCCGCCGCCGCGGTCCAGCAGCTTCAGAGTGAATTCCCCGCACAGGCAATCCAGTTGATCGAGTGCCCGGAGCGATTAGGCGCCAACGGCAAGGTCAGCACCCTCGCGCAAATGGTCCCGCATGCCCGCCACGAATACGTACTTATAAACGACTCCGACATCACGGTTTCTCCCCGCTACCTGAGCCGCGTGATGATGCATTTCGCGCCAGCGGCAACAGCCCACTCAAAGGAGCGTCGCGTTGGCCTCGTAACCGCGCTTTATCGCGGCCGTGCCCATGGCACCTTCGCTTCCCGGCTTGAAGCCCTGGGTATCGCCACCGATTTCCAGCCCAGTGTATTGCTGTCCCGCTGGCTCGAAGGCGGCCTGCGCTACGGCCTGGGGTCGACGCTCGCCGTCAGCCGCGACGCGCTTGAAGCCATCGGCGGCCTCGGCGTGCTGGTCGATCATCTCGCCGACGATTACGAGCTTGGCGCGCGCGTCTACCAGGCGGGATATGCCGTCGCCCTCTGCACAGAGGCCGTCGAAACCAGTGTGCCAGCCTACAGTTGGCGTGGATTTGTCGACCACCAGTTGCGCTGGTTCCGCACTGTCCGCGACGCCCGTCCCGCGGGCTACGTGGGCCTGGTGTTCACTCACGGGCTCTGCTGGGCCTTGCTCAATGTACTCGCCAGCGGCGCTAGCCCGGTGAGTCTCTGGATACTGGCCATGAGCTTCTTCCTGCGCCTCACGCTGGCCATGACCATTGGCGCTCCGGTGCTGGCAGACCACGATGTGCTCCCCAACCTGTGGCTGCTCCCGGTGCGCGATGTGGTGGCGATGGGGCTCTGGATTGCAGGATTCGCCGGCAACACCATCGTCTGGCGGGGCGAGCGCTTCACGGTCAAAAACGGCAAACTCAGCCCCGTCTAGCCGGCCTCAGAACCCATCGCGCCGAACATCCCGATCCGAACCGCGTCTAAACAGAAGCGGTCACAAACATTAAACTCGCGCCGTGTGTCGTTGTCCCGCTTGGTTGACGTGAAACCGAAATCGGGCGAACATGAAGCACCGGCACCAATAATGCGGCTCAAAAAGGGGTCTAAAGGCCATTCGGGCGGCCAGAATCGTAAGAGTGTCCCTTCCCGAGGAGGTTCATCGATGAAATCCCCGGAAACGAACCAGCGGCGTAATCGGCCC
>JANXQR010000543.1 GCA_025353435.1 Acidobacteriota bacterium
CAGGATTCTGGCCACTTCGTTGAGGCATCGCACCGGGTCGGGAATTGCCGCAAGAATTAAGTGCATAGCGACGGCTCGCCAGACGCGCCAGGAATCTCGAAGGCCAATCGCTTGGCGCCCGCCTTTCCGCTATTGGTGTCCAGAATTGCGGCTTCCAAAACATAGCGCCCTGGTGGGGCGATGAAATGACGCTGCAGAGTGATCGCTTCGAAGTTCGCTTGCCCTGCGCCCGTAAACGCGGCGCGCCACGGAAAGTCCTCGCCAAAATGTGCGACCACCGCTCCCGTCGCGTCTTTTATCGAAGCAACTACTGAAACGTGTGCTGTGTGCAGATTCGAGTTCGCATCCTCCCGCACGTCCAGGCTCGTCAGCGGCACCTCGATATCGACAGTGTTGACGCTGCCCTCCGGCACATCTTCCATGTGCAGGATCGCGGAGCGAAAGGCAACATCACCAGGCGAATTCGGCTGGCCGAGCATCTTCAGTAGCGGCAATTCGAACGGTTGCAGCGTCGCCCCGGCGCCTGCTGGAAGCGCAAGATATCCTGCCTGGGACCGCACGGTCAGCCCAGCCCGCAGCGGCTTCACCGCAATCGGGCGAAACTTCCCATCGTAATCATCGATAGTTGGAAGATAGGAAGCCTCATAATAAGTCGTCATATCATCGATAAGTTGCTTTGCGGGATTAGTTACATCATCTTCGGCGCCGATATAACGTCCTCCGGTGCCTTCCGCCAATCGTTGCAGGATGTTATTCCCCGCTTCACGATTTAGATCCGAATCCGGCCGCTTGCCTCCCGGTGCTCCTGCGTTCGGCGCACCATTCACTGACATGCTGCTGCTCTCCATCTTCGCCGCCTGGCTGTCAACGCGGTTCAAATCGACTACATAAATCGTGGCTCCGGCACGGTTCGCTGCGGAAATAATGGATTGAATTGCCTCGCCCCCGCCGGCTTGTTTGTCACCAACAGAGCTGAAATAGACAATCGCCTTTCGCTCCGGAAACTCCTGCTGCGCCTGTGCCAACGCCAACAGCGCCGCAAACGATGGCTGCAGGTGCTGGTCCTGGACAATCCGGCTGGAGTTGTTGATTGCCGAAATCAGCGCCCGCGCAACACTGCGATCGTGACTGTTCGCCACCGCCCCAGAGGCTCCGTTGCCGGTCCGGACCACGGCCATCACATCCTGTTCTTCCTGGTTCACCGCAGTGGCTGAGTTAGCCGGTTGCGTCGCAGCTTCGATAGCCTGCTCCACCTCTTTGCGGTCAGTCGTAAAGCGCTGCTGAAGCTGCAGCCGCCCCTGAACGTCCATCACCGTGAACGAGAATCCGCTCTTCGGAAACACCCTGAGAATCCGCTCGGCAACCTCGCGCGGTTGGCTCACCGCAGAGGGATCGACTCCCTGGCGCCCTTCCGCGGCCGGGGGTGGGCGATCGAACACCAGCGTCACCATATGCTCGGCCTTGTCCTTGCCACTCACCAGGCGAAGACTATCGAGCGTCACCGCCGATCCATCATCGGTAACCGCAATCTCCCCTGGCTTCAGGTTCAGAACTGGCCTGTTCTTCGCGTCCCGAACAACAAGTTCCAGCCGAACCTCGTCCCCGCTCATCATCATGTTTGTCGCGGGGCTCAGCAGTTGCGCCAACGAGTAGCCCCGCCGCGCCTGTAACTCCACGCCCCCGCGATCGAGTTTCACCTTCAGCCGATGATAGGTCTTGTCCAGCTTCCCAATGTCCGGTGTAAGTTCGATCATATAAACGCACTCAGGCGGCTCCGTCAGTGCCCTGAATCCCGCCAAGAGATCGTTGCTGCCGTGAACAAAACTCCCGCCCGTGCCGGCGGCAAGTTCCGCCATCGAATCCTCGGCGACGCTTGCGCTCTGGCGACGATACCCTGTCTGAAGCACCACGCTTCCGCCCGCCCCGGCCATCGTCGAAAACCCTGGGCTGCGCTCGTCCGAGTTAATCTCCGTTGTGTAAATCCCCCGTGCATCAAGAGCGCTGATCGTTACATCGGATTCCGCAGCCACATCCATGATGTGCGATTCAAGGTCCCTCGCATCCTGTTCAACGGGAAGGAACCCGGGCGACACCAGCACCAGCATCCGCTGCCCAGGCAATTTAGAAACTCTGCGCACAAACTCCGCGATGGCTCCGTAAGTGGACTGAATATCCTGCCGGCCGATACTCAGTGCTCGTTGTGCAGCTCCCTCTGCCATACTCTGCGCTTCGTTGTAGTTGTACTTCATATCAAGCCCGGGGTTGCAGTTGAACACCTGCCGAACCGCGTCATTGATGGCATCCGAATTGCGCTTGTTCTCAATCAGATCGGCCTGGTAGAAATCGATTCTCGGACAATCGAATCCTTCCGACTGCCCCAATCCGTGCGGTCGCAGATTGGCCAGCGCCTCCTGCAGCTTGGCCGGGTCGCGCGTCAGCCCGCTGTTGGTCCTTCCTGAAAGCGACACCACCGCCGCTTCATCTTCGGGAGACAGTGCATTCGCCAGCACTTTTGTGGCCGCCGCCCTGGCCTGCATCAAATTCTCCGCACTGAGATGCAGATCATCGAACAGAAACACGATGCTACGCTCAGGCGGAGCAGAGGATGGCGGAGCCGCAGCCGGCGGAGCCGCAGGCGCAGCCCCGTCAGCTTCCCTTGTCTTTCGCAACTCCACCGTGAAGCCGGAAATCGCATGCGGCTTGTCATTATCGAAGACCTGAAAGTCTTCCTTCTTTAAATCAGTCACCGCGCGGCCATGCTTATCCCGCACCACCACCGGCACAAGAATCCTGGAAACGTTTACCTCAATCCGAGGTGCCGTTCCTTGGGGCTCATTCGCTTGTTGAGCTGCGGAGTAGGTCGAGATGCTCGGCGCCAGACACAACATAACGAGAGTCCGACGTAACTGAGCTCTCATTTTCATAGGGTTTTCTTGCAGCTAGTTCGCGCCAGGGATCGTCGCCGACGCGTAGCAATCGTACTCCGATAAGCACAAGATTTTCAATATGCGGAGCTAACCTCCACCGTTTCGCTCCGGGTATCCCGCTTCCATCCTAGTGTTGCTCTGCCACCATAATGGGCTCCTTCAGCACCACGCGGCCTGGCAGTTCAAGTTGCGCAAGCTTGCGATCAATCAATTGCACCCCCTGCATCGCAATGCTCCCCGACCACTCGCACCTCCCCGGCTGGATCGACACAATGCAGCCGCCCATAAAATTCAGCAGCAGCGCATCAATCTCCGTGCTCAGCATCACTTCGAAATCGACCTTCTGCACCAATTTCGAGCCCAGAAACACATTCACGTACGGATGCAGCGTTGAATCAATCGTGTGCTCAAGCAAATTGCAGGAGAACGGAGTCGTGGCAGCGCCGCGGCTCTTCTCTGCCGTTTCTTTCACTTCTTTGCACTTTTGCCACGCGGCCACCCACCCGCCAATCACCTTCGTATCCAGCGCGTCGGTCATCACGCCCGCCATCTCTGTCCGCAAGTCGTTCCACGCAACCGGCGCAGAAAGCCCCTTCGCCTCTTCCTGGATTTCCTTGAAGTCCTTCGCATCCAGACCCGCCGCCAGCTTCGCGGAATTCTCCCGCGACAGCGCGAACAGATCAGCGACCGTTAGCTCCTCAAGATTCGCAGTTGCGTTCATGTCGTGCCTCCTCGTTAGAAACGGCCGCTTAGTCTCGGAAACTGATCGTGTGATCCGCACGACCCATTCCCGCACTTAGCTTTATTGCCCCGAGTCCCGCCGGTCGTCGGCCCATTTTGATTTCGTGACGTCCCAACCCCTCATGCGCAACGTAACGAATCTTTGCCTGCGTGCCCTTTGTTTTCGTTTCGTCCGAACGATGCTGCGACGAGTTGCTGGCCGTGCCCGACAATCGAGTCATCAGCCAGATCACGAATAAGACCACCGCAACTGCCGCCGCCCAACCCGCAATCCGATGCCACCACGGCGGTGGCGGCGCCGCAATATTCAGCGGCAGCATCCCTTGCAATGGCGGCTGATATGCCTCCGCGGTCTCCGCCGTTACCACCACCTCGTGCAGCCCTGCCGTGGCATAACGGTGATGCGCGCGCCCCTGGCTCCCCACCAATTCCGGCGCCGAACCATCCCCCCAATCAAATTCAAACCGCAACTTCTTTTGGGGCTCATCAAGCGACGCTGCAACCACAACATCACTCCGTGGAGTCAACTGGCCTTCGCTCTCCAGCGCCACTGACAATTTAGGAGTCGTATGCGGAACCGTCTCGGGCACCACCCTCACCGTGATCTCGACCGGAGCACTCGTCACCGACTGCGTCCCATCCTGTGTCAGTACAGTCACCGTCGCCTGGAAAATGTTGGGACTCGTGTATTTATGTCCTATTGGATTAGGAGCAGCATCTTGCATCGACCCGTCGCCAAAATCGAAATGATATTGAGCATCGGTGGCCGGTGGGTTCAGCGTTGCCGTCAACGTCACCGTATCGTCAACATTCAGATTTGCCTTATCGGCAGTCAGCGTTACCGTCGGCTGCGCGGGCAGCACCACCGCAATCGTCACCGCGTTGCTCTGTATTGAAACGCTCTGCAGAACTGCCGTCATCTTGAAGTTCGCCATCGGCCGCGCGGTCACGCGCACCGTGTAGTTTTGCGGCGCATCGTAGGAGTGGTCCGCCGCCGGAACCGTCTCATCGCTCGCACTCCCATCGCCCCAGTCAAAGTGGTAGGAAACGCGATACACCGGCCGATTCCAGCTCAAGTCGAAATGAACGCTCTGATGCGGTTGCGCCGTCGGGCTGCTCGCCGACAAAGTCAAAATAGCCTGCGTAGCCGGGGGCGGAACATACTGCTGCGCCATTTGCGCGAGTATTGCCGCCTTGGTTTGAGTTGCAAAAGGCGCCTTGGTCGTCGCAGCCTTCTGACTTGCCGTAGGCGCCTGGGTTGCCAAAGTCTTCTGATCTACCCCGGCCGTCTGTGTTGCCGCAGGCGTCGCCACCATCATTGCGCCAATCAACACTAGGCAAAAGTCCAGAACTCTCGACAACCACCGCTTTCGCATCGATAACTCCCAACGGTTGCTGCTACTGATATATTCCGTCCCACCGCGCCCGGGAAAAGGTTGCCTGAAGCTTAGCACCGGTCAAAACTGCAAGCAATCTGCGGACAGATTGACCTCGCGAAATGTCATTCCCGTCCACATTGAAAAATGAAGTTGTATCAGGAGTTCCCATCGAGTCGATCAAATGCAGACGGCTGCTTCTCACCTCGGCATGGCCTGCGGAGAATGAGCGCCAATGCCTGGTCCTCAACCGCCGCCATCAAGACTTGGAAACGAACCACTTGAGAACAGCCCAGTCGTGGCGGCCATCCAACCCGGCGACTTTGCTATTCCACGCGCAGGGCTACCATGGGATCCACCTTGCTGGCCCGCCAGGCTGGGATGACCGTGGCTGCGAAGGCCACAACAGCTAACAATGCGGGAACTGCCAGGAATGTCGCGGCGTCAGTCGTGGTCACGCCGAACAACAGGCTGGCGATTACGCGCGTCAGGGCGACCGCGCCCAATAGCCCTGCGAAGATGCCGATCAATGTCAGTTGCATCCCCTGCCGGACGACTAGAGTGAGAATATTTTCGCGCCGCGCACCCAGGGCGACGAGAATGCCGATGTCGCGGGTGCTCTGAGTGACCAGATACGACAGGACGCCGTACAGGCCCACGGCGGCAAGCAGCAAAGCGAACGCCGCAAATGCACCAAGCATGGTGCTGGAGAAGCGCTGCCGTGCCAGCGAATCATGCAAACGGTCCTGCATGGTCCGTATTCCATAGACCACAACGGAAGAATCGACCGCGTGAATCTCGCTAACGATGGCCGTGGCGAGTCCCGTCTCATGAGAGGTGGCGCGAGCTACCAGGAACATTCCCCGGTCCAGCCCCTGCTGCAGGGGGAAGTATGTCGCGATTTTGCCGTCTGTATCGAGG
>JANXQR010000586.1 GCA_025353435.1 Acidobacteriota bacterium
CGGATCGCCGAGGTTCCGCCCTATGAGGAGCATGCCTGAAAAGCACACCTCAGGGGTTAAAGAGGCTGCGGAAAAGGCCTGAATTCGAGCGAATGGCCCGAAAAGAGACCCCGCAGGGTCTGAAGCCCACTCATTTTATTGGGCTTAACGGCACCGCTGAAGCCATGCCCTGACTCGTTTCATCGCCCCACGGGAGTTTTTCAGCATCCTGTAAAACCGCCCGCGATTATTGGGCCGCAGAGTCAGGGATAAATCCCTGACCTACCCAATCCTGACCCCAAACAGCCACTACCCCTTTTTGCCTTTGAGGCGGGCGTAGAGGAGGACGCAGGAGAGGGTTTTGCCGTCCATGATGGCGCCCTTTTCAATCTGCTTGAGGATGTCAGAGAGTTTGATGAGGCGGAGTTCGATATCCTCGTCATCTTCAGGGTGGGCGTCGCCGGAGACCAGGCCCTCGGCCAGGTAGACTTTCATGGTTTCGCCGAGGAAGCCGGGGCTGGCGAAGTATTCGACCAGGGGCTTCCATTTTTTGGCGCGGTAGCCGGTTTCTTCTTCGAGCTCGCGCTGCGCGCCGGTGAGAGGATCTTCGCCGAGCTCGAGCTTTCCGGCGGGGAGCTCCCACAGGAAACGGCCGGCGGCGTGGCGGTACTGGCGCTCCATCACGATCCAGGGATCGCGCTTGCTTTTGGAGCTGTCGACGGCGAGGATGATGACGCTGCCGTTGTGGCGAACGACGTCGCGGGAGCTTTCTTTGCCGCTGGGCTCGAGGATGCGGTCCTTGGTGACGCGGAAGAGCGGCCCCTGGTAGACGACTTCAGAGCGGAGGAGTTTGGCTTCGCCGGATTTGGGCGGGGCAGGCAGGTCCTTTTTGGCAGCCTTCAAACTTTTCTTTTGGAGTTTTTTCTGATTTTGGAGTTTTTTCTCAGGCGGGGCGGCGACTTTCTTTTTCCTGGAGGGCGGTGTCTTCTTTTTTGTGGGCATTGCGGGCGGATGTCTCCTCAAACCCGAGTGTAGACGAGCGGAGCCGGTTGAGATCGCGACAAGTGCATCGATTGGTGGCGGCGTGGCATCCTTAGTGGGGGCGTTCCGGGCTTCCGCGCAAACGAACTTCAGGCTCCACAAACTCAAGATCGAAAGTGGACATCTTGCCGACAGCAGACTGTTATCCGATCACGGTGGCTCCAGGAGTGAGCCGGTTGTACCTGGATTATTGCGCCGGGGCATCTGGAGTTCGGCCCTTTTATGGGTCGGGATTCGGAGAGTCGTGGCTGGGCCGGCGGGCTGAACGGCCGGAGCATTGGGCACGTCTCGTGTCGATTGTTGAGGGGCAGAATCCGGGGGCCGCGGCTGAGGGTTCGCTGGAATTGTTGCGCAGGGGCGCGGGAACGGTGCTGACCGGACAGCAGGTGACATTGTTTGGAGGCCCGCTGTTTACGCCGCTGAAGGCGGCGACGGTGTTGGCACGGGCGCGCAAGGCCATGGCGAGCGGCGATCCGCACGTGGGCATCTTCTGGCTGGCGAGCGAGGATCACGACTTCGCTGAGATTCAATCGGTGGCATTTCCAGCACGCCGGGAGTTGCTGACTCTGAAATACGAGAGAGCGCCGGCGGCTGCGGTTCCGGTGGGCGGGCTGGTGCTGGATGAGTCAGTGAATGCGCTGCTGGACCAGGCGGGCGAGCTGCTGGGTTATTCCGATGCGCTGGAGGCGTTGACCGAGGCATACAAGCCTGGGCACACATTTGCGCAGGCGTTTGGTGATTTTTACCGCAAGGTTTTTGCGGCGCAGGGACTGCTGGTGTTCGATGCCGCTTCGCGAGCGGTGCATGGGTTTGGAGCGCCGGTGTTGCGGGCAGCGATGGAGCGTGCCGACGAGTTGCATGCCGCGCTGCTGGACCGTGGACGGGAATTGACCGCGGCTGGTTACCTCGTGCAGGTGGCTGTGGCGCCGAATGCAAGCTTGCTGTTTTTGATCGACGAGAAGACGGGCGCGCGGGTTGGATTGAAGCGTGTGGCGGCGAGTGCTGCAGAGCCTGATGGCTTGTGGCA
>JANXQR010000593.1 GCA_025353435.1 Acidobacteriota bacterium
TCCGATTCCGGCCGCACCGGAGTCTCGACTGGAGAAAGAACGATGAAACATTTCCTCAAGGTTTTCGCCCTCGGAGCCATCGCGTTCACCCTTCTCTTCGTAAAGAGCATGTCAGCACAGGTGGAGACTGGCCAACTGGCCGGCACCGTTACTGATTCATCCGGCGCCGTCGTGTCGGGAGCAAGCGTAAAGGTCAAAAACATCGGAACCAACGCCGAGCGCTCGGACACAACCTCAAACAACGGCACTTACAAACTCACCGGACTCGACCCCGCCACTTACGAAGTTACAATCCAGGCCACAAGTTTTCAGCCTTACACGGCAAAGGTGCAAGTTACCGTCGGCGGACACTTGACTCTCGACGCCAACCTGTCAGTAAGTGGGAGCACCACGCAGGTTGAAGTTATCGGCGAAGGCGGAGCACAAGTTAATACCCAGACGCAGGAGCTATCTCAAGTGGTTAATGAGCAACAGATTGCCAACCTGCCAAGCCTCACCCGCAACCCCTATGACTTTGTTGCATTGTCAGGCAACATATCATCCGGAGACAGTTCTTCAAGCGGCGATTCCCGATCGAATAACACCTATCAGAACGGCCCAACCTCGACGCGCAGTGTCGGTTTCAGCATCAACGGGCAAAGAGCCAGCGGCACAGAAGTCCTCCTCGATGGCGTAGAGAATATTTCCGTATTCGGCGACGGAATCGGCGTCTATGTTCCAGTGGATGCGGTACACGAATTTCGCGTCACCACCAGTAACTTCGAAGCGCAATATGGCCGTGCATCCGGAGGCATCGTGAATGTCTCCACCAAAGCCGGCACAAATAGTCTGCATGGTGGCGTGTGGGAGTTCAATCGCCTTGCGGCCTATACCTCAAACACTGAAACCAATGACCAGATCAACTCCGCGTTTACAGCCGGAGGCGGCACCGGCGCGCTGCCAGCGCCCAAGGGCCAGTACACCCGCAATCAGTTCGGATATTCAGTCGGAGGTCCGGTCAAGAAAGATAAGCTGTTCTTCTTCGCCAGCACGGAATGGACGCGCGTGCGCAGCGGCGCAACGTTGTTAGCGGCAGTGCCCACCTCCCAATTCCTGGCGCTTACTCCACAGAATGTTCAGGACTTCTTCACCACTTACGGTGGAGGCAAGACGTTTAAATTCAATCAGACGTATTCCTCAGGCCCTGGAGGCATTGGTTCCTTCGCAGGAGTTCCAGATGGCACGCCCATGTATGGACAGGTTTCGTTTAACGCGCCTGCCAATGCCGGTGGAGGCGTCCCGCAAAACACCTATAACATTGTGGGCCGGGCTGATTACTCGCTCGGCGCAAGTACTCCCATATTTTTCCGCTACGCAAATTACAACGAGGTCGATCAGGCGGGCGGCATCTTTGCCTCGCCCTATTCGCAATATAACGTTGGCCAGGGCTTTCGGGACACTGCCTATCTGCTCAGCCTTGCACACATCTTCAACCCCAGCCTGATCTCCAGCACCAAGCTGAGCTTCAGCCGCCTCGACACGTCTCAGACTTATAACACCAAGTTACAAAACTCGCCCGTGTTAATAACTTCCGTCAACGCCCAGGTCCCCACCACTTCCACCTTCATCCAGTTACCGGGATTCTTCGATGAGAACCCGGCCGTGGGTGGATTACCCTTTGGCGGCCCGCAGAACACCATTCAGTGGAACCAGGATGTGACTATGTCAAAGTCACGTCACACTTTTCAGTCCGGTGTTCAGTTGCTTTACATTCAGGACAACAATGCTTACGGCGCTTTTGCACAGGCCACCGAGACTTTAGGCAGCACCGCGACGAAAGGTATCCAGAACATGATCGCCGGCAACCTGGCTCAATTTCAGGCCGCCGTTAACCCCAAGGGCAGCCTCCCTGTGTCAGAAATCCATATACGGGTGCCCTCACCCAAACGGCGGGCTGTTCCATCAATCTGCCCGCCACCGCCCCGGCGTTTGCGCGCAGTGAGCGATTCCATGACTGGGCTGCGTACACTCAGGATTCGTTCAAGGCAACACCCAGGCTCACACTCAACGCCGGACTTCGTTATGAGTTCTACGGCGTGCAGCGCAACAATCATCAGAATCTCGATTCCAACTATTACTACGGCTCTGGATCGACCTACTTTGAGAAGATCCGGAATGGGCAGGTACTCACCACTCCTAACAGCCCGATTCATGCACTGTGGAAACCGCAATACGGAACGTTTTCGCCGCGCATCGGATTTGCGTATGACCTATTCGGAAATGGCAAGACTGCGATTCGCGGCGGATACGGCATCAGCTACGAGCGCAACTTTGGAAACATCACTTTCAATGTGATTCAGAATCCTCCCAACTACGCCGTGGTCGTGCTCACCAGCTCGGCCAACAATCCCATACCGGTGACCAGCTCCAACGCGGGTCCGCTGGCGGGCTCATCGGGCAGCGTACCACTGCCCCCAACCAGCCTGCGCAATGTGGACGAGAATATCCGCACCGCGCAGACACAGTTCTACAGCCTCGCCGTCGAGCACCAGCTCGCCACCAACACTATGGTTTCGGTTCAATATGCCGGCGCGCGTGGCTTGCATCTCTACGACATCAAGAACATTAACGGGCTTGGGACCGGGAACGTCTTCGGCGGCGATCCCCTTTCCGATGGCAATGGCCATGTGGCCCTCACTCGCTTGAATAGCGAGTATTCCAATATCAACAATCGCGGCTCCAACGGCGATTCGTATTACCACGCCATGAACGTCCAGTTCCAAACTACCGACTGGCATCACTCCGGGCTGAGCGTTGTCGGCAACTACACCATCTCGCATGCCACCGATGAGTTGAGCACCGCGTTTTCTGAAACCAACAACTCGTTCTTCCTGCTCGGCTACATGAACCCGTTCCACCCGTCACTCGATCGCGGCAGCGGCGATCTCGATATTCGCCATCGGTTGGTGATTGCGCCCATCTACGCCATGCCACTTTTCTCGAGCGCGCACGGCGTCGTAAAGCAAGCTCTCGGCGGTTGGCAGGTCGCGGGCATCTACTCGGTTCGCTCCGGCACGCCCTTCCCGTATTTCGATAGCACCAACAGCGCCCAGGCCGGTGCCGGCTATAACGTGCCCCGTTACACTCCCGCTGGGCACATCCCCACCCACACATTCAAGTCGACAAATGGCGCGAGTGGCGGCGGACAAAAC
>JANXQR010000624.1 GCA_025353435.1 Acidobacteriota bacterium
ATTCGAGCCTGGGCAAGCAAACACCGGATGAGGCGTATGCCGTGATGCTGCCGACGGGTAAACTGGCAGCGTGAGAATCAGCAGAGACTCCACTTAAAAACCTCGCGCTGCTGTTCAAACGAATGGGGCCACTTCTGAAGAGCAGTGGTCAGAAGTGCGCCACCACGGTCTCGTCGGTTTCTAAGCGAGAAGCAAGGGAGGCCGTCGCCGCGCGCCACGAAACGGGGCCAGTCGACATTGCATCACGCCGCGCAATCAGAAAAGATTCCCGACCCATTTCTTTTTCCCAATGAGTGCCAGTTCCGCGTTTACGCCTGGGCCTCTTCGATCACAGCCAGTCGAATGAAAACGCCGGTCAGATATACAAATGACTCGACTTCCTTCCGTGTGAGGTCCGGTTTCGGTTGTCCATCCCTTCCTGCGTGGCGGATCTTGTTTCCATAGACCACGTACTCTTTAAGGATCGGCCTGTAGAGTTCCGAGACTTGCACTGCCTTAACGAATAGCTCCGCATTACTGGACAGGTCTTTGTCACCTCTGCCAGTCACAATTTTGGCCAGCGCCTCCAACGCCTCATACATGTCAGTGACAACATCCGGATGAAGTTGAGGTTTGCTGATTGAGTGCAGGAGATGCTCTAGCCCTTTGATGAAGGGACCACGAACACCATCGTACTTCTCTGACTGGAGGCACCCAAGCACATCATTCACAAGTTTATCGTCTAGCAAGGATGATCCAGAGGGAATAAACCGTCCCTGATACCAGCGAATTCCGAGATCAATTTCTGAGAGGTCTAAGATGTTTTGAATATATTCAGATAGGCGCTTTCTTTGCTCGGGAAGGACGAGACAAAGAGCTTCCAGTGCTTGCACGTTGAGCCAGAACTCGTCGGAAATTTCTACCCAAGACGGAGCAAATTCATGGGGATTCTCGCGAAGGCCAAGAATAACTAGAACCGATTTATCTTTCCCTCGCCTGACGTGATTGGGAAGCGATGACCAAAACTCCCCAAAGATAGCCATCTTAACTCTATTGACGAATCGTTCCTTCGCTCCGTCAGTGCTGATAGGGATATTGAAGCGTTCATGAAACTCTTTGTTCATTGTCGTGAGAAAGCAGTTCAGAAATGTGCCCGTATCTGTGCCCGCGCGAGTCTCTATATCACCTCCCGCCACCCTACGCAAACCTATGAGGTAAAGAAACCCCCCTTGTAACCTATAGAGATCACAAGGGTTCTGTCTGATGGGCAGGCTTAGGAAGCCGCTGCTCTATTCAATGCGCCTACGGGCGCATGATCTCCACGATACTGAATTGGATATCCAAGGTCTAGCTGCGCGCGCGAGATGTGCCTTCCCCTTGGCGACACCGCCCGCTCTAGTGCTTCTTCCAAGCTCGTTTCACTCACTCTCCCATGCATGGCAACCCGTGCTGGTCCTACTGCGACCGTCGAGCGAGGCTATGGATGATCCCTCCAAGCTGGCTCGTTTTCTATTCAAGGATGGGGGCTGAGTGATCTTCCATTGCGCGCGTCCAACGAGGGCCTTCTGAGGCCGCGCGTTGCGCGAGCACAGAAGATCATCAGGCTCCATCCCCTCTCTGTTCCGCGAGCAAGGAAAGGCACCTGGCCGCTCCCCCTCACACCCTTCCAACGCTCCTCTTGAAAAAATC